>CAYUOG010000153.1:0-1500 GCA_964446335.1 uncultured Thermoplasmatales archaeon | reverse complement strand
ATTTGGTCCCTTGTCGTCGGGTAATAATCTTTTATGATCTTGAACCGCCGGCATTGGAAATATTGTCTTTCCATCAGAAAATGCTTGAAGTGTAAACTCCTCTCCAATGCATTTTTCCTCTATCAAAACCTTAGCCTCTCCACCGATTTTATTTTTGATTATCTCCTCTGCATATCTAACAGCACCATCTACTCCAGAAAAGTGATCACCGGCTACCTTAACTCCCTTTCCACCTGTCAAACCAATTGGTTTTACTGCAACCTCTCCATCAAGCGATTCTATAAAGCTCTTTACTTTACTGATATCTGTAAAGGTTTCATATTTTGGCAGACCGGGTATTCTATATCTCCTCATCAGTTCTCTCATCCATTCCTTATTAGTTTCGATTCTTGCTGCATCTCTGGTTGGAGCACATACTGTTATATCTGCCTTTTCAAGAACATCTGTTAATCCCACCTGTAAAGGTGCCTCCGGTCCGATTACTGCAAGGTCGATTCCTTTCTCAACCGCATACTCCAAAACCTTCTCTACATTTGTCTCTTTTTCAATCTTAAAATCCTCGGCCATCCTCAGTATACCAGGATTACGATTGTGCATCACAGAATAGAGTTTTACAGATTCGTTCTTTAAAATCGTTTCACAGATTACGTGCTCTCTTGCACCTCCGCCTATAACTAATACCTTCAAATATCTTCCCCCAAAAGAGAATACCTATGTGGTTTTTAACAATTTTTCAATATCTCACTTACCTTTATAAGCGGCACAAACTCCAATCCACTCTTTTCGATTTTTTCCTCTGCACCACTCTCGCGATCTACAACGACAATAACCCTATCCAGAACCGCTCCAGCTCTACGTAGAATATCTATGGTCTTAAGTACAGAACCTCCACTTGTTGTTACGTCCTCTACGATAAGTACTTTTTTCCTGTTTACGGATGCCCCCTCTATGAGATTGCCTGTTCCATGACCTTTCTTTTCCTTCCTGACAATAACAAAAGGAATACGTGTTTCAAGTGACAAAGCGACAGCAAGAGGTACAGCACCAAGCTCCATACCTGCTATGACATCATAGCCATCAGCATATTTACTCATTCTCTTTGCAATCTCTTTTAGTATCTCTGGATTTGTACTTGCAAGTTTTATGTCAATGTAGTAATCACTTACTGCTCCGGAGGTTAAAACAAATTTACCAAACTTTATTGCACCACATTCCTTGAGTAAACCTATAAACTTGCTATTAGACATTCAAAAAAACAAATGCGATATTATCATTTATAGATTGTGATTAAAAAGATAAAAAAGAGAGGAGATTTAGTGTTTAGTTTACACAGAAAAACCTTTGTCCTCATAGCTTACGCTCCAGGCATCCAGATCTTTTCATTATTAATGTACCGATATATGGGGTAGACAGAAAGACTAACACGTCCCTTTAATACAAGTTTGTCATTCTCAAAAATTAACATTTCTACTCTGTAGGTATCCTTAGATACTTTCAATG
>CAYUOG010000152.1:0-1833 GCA_964446335.1 uncultured Thermoplasmatales archaeon | reverse complement strand
GGGTTATGATACAGGTAACACCCAAACACCAATTATTCCAACAATTGTCGGAGACAGTAAAAAGGCAAAGAAGCTTGCAGAGAGATTGTATGAAGAAGGGATATTTGCGCTTGCAATAGTTTACCCAATGGTTGCAAGAGACAAGGCAAGGATCAGAAATCAAATGAATGCAGGTATGAGCAGAGAGGACCTTGATTTTGCGTTAAATGTCTATGAAAAACTTGGGAAGGAGCTAAAGATAATCTAATTCCTCTCTTTTTTATTTATCTTGCGAGCTCTGTTTTCAACTCTGTGATAATATCCACAGGAGTAGGATCAACCTTTCTAAGAAGAGCAAGATAGATGCTGACAAAATCTCCAATATACATCAAAGATATCATCCTTGCCAGAAGAGTTTCGCCAATTGCATTGACTTCTACTGTGTTGGCTGCAACATTATTAAAGAGCTTTTTCATGAACTCGAACCTTTTACTTACCTGTGCAGGCTCATGTTTTATATCCCTCAGAAGTACACAACTTGATTTCTTTGAAACTTCTGGATCAAAAGACCAGCCGACGATATCATTATGATTACATTCTGAAACTATATCGTCTCTGGCAATAACCTTGCTATTTTCATTAAGCTGGGTTCTCCAGCGTTTTGCAATAGGTGCATAATAGTTCCAACCATAGATGTTTGGTATGGTTTCGTATATTGTTTCTGCTATCTGTTTAGCTTGGTTTTCGCTCTCCAATATTTCCTTTTTATTTCTGTTCCTCAGTTCTCTCGTTACTTCTATAGTTTCGTTTAGTTCATTGGATATATCATAGGAGATTACTCCAGCTGACTTTAGTAAAACTATTGTTGGAAAAAGCAGATAGGCTGTAGCGGCTCTTGGTTGAAATCCCGAAGGTATCTGCAGATGTGGATAGGAATACTGCTCACATTTTTCTTTAAGAAGACCACCTGAAGAAATGCCAATGCACATTGATCCTTTAGCGTGTGCATCATCCATCGCGGATAGAGTCTCTTCTGTATTCCCTGAATAGCTTAAAAATATAGAAAGAGTTCTATTATCTACCCATTTTGGAACTGTATATTCTCTATTAACAAAGATGGGTGCATTGGTACTATCTCTTAACCACCCTTGAACTATATCACCAGATATCGCAGAACCACCCATTCCAGAGATCAATATCTTATCTATCTCTCTTTCTATATCTACCTTCAACTTCTTTGCTATACCAATTGCCTCCTCTATCTGCTCTGGAAACTTAGCGATAGTATCCAGCATTCCTGATCCATCTATTGCACTGATCTCTGATAAGTTATCTAACATATACATAAGAAAAACGAACAGATTGTTTTATACGTTACGAATCCG
This sequence comes from uncultured Thermoplasmatales archaeon, assembly GCA_964446335.1. Classification (GTDB taxonomy): domain Archaea; phylum Thermoplasmatota; class E2; order DHVEG-1; family B18-G2; genus CAYUOG01. The sequence continues at coordinate 469 of CAYUOG010000152.1, read as the reverse complement.
TCAAGAACACTTAAATAACCTTCATTTAATGCAACAGTAGATGACCTATAAGAAACCAAGTATAACTGTAGATGGATTGGTGGTCAAAGATAGCAGCATTCTCCTAATAAAACGTAAAAACGAACCCTTCAAAGATATGTGGGCATTACCTGGAGGGTTTGTAAATTATGGAGAAACTGTAGAGGATGCTGTAAAGAGAGAGGTCAAGGAAGAAACTGGACTTGATACAGATATAACAGAGCTCTTTGGCGTATATTCAGATCCAAACAGAGATCCTAGAGGGCACACCATATCTATTGTTTTCATATTGGAACCCACTGGCGGTAATTTAATAGGAAGAGATGATGCAAGCGATGCTCGATACTTTCCTCTAAACAAACTCCCAAAACTTGCATTTGATCATGAAACGATTATTAACGATTATAAAAGGAGGAAAAAGACATGATATGTCCAAAATGTAAATCGCTCA
>CAYUOG010000151.1:0-1844 GCA_964446335.1 uncultured Thermoplasmatales archaeon | reverse complement strand
GGAGAGCAGCAGTTACAGACATCCCAACGAAGAAACTTATAAAAATAGTTGAAATAGATGGTTCTTGGCTTCAGATTCTCAAAAATTTTAAAAAAGTTGTTTATGAAGTAGATATCACTATGTACCCAGGAGAAAGAATACCTTTATTTGATGAGCTACCTTTTGATTGTAAAGATGTAAAAATTGAATTGAAAAGTAAATCTCCTGGTGCAAACCTTAGTTTTTGTTTAATAGGACCAGGTGGTGAAGAAATCGCATCAGATAAAGATGGTGTTATAGAAGTAGAGCGACTTGGTGGTTTGCTACCTGGTGAAAGTTATGATATTGCTATTTATACCACAAATGATGTAAATGGTGTTTTTGAATACGAGATATCTTATAGTTACAGAGAAAATAAAACACGTTATGAATCAGATTGTCTCACAAATGCAGTTGAAGGAGCTGTATTAGCTTCAACATTAAATGCTCCGTTACTATACACTTATAAAAACAAGTTGCCACAGGTAACAGTAGATGCTCTATACCGCCTTGGTGTTAAACAAATATACCTTGTGAATCTTAATAACTATTTATCTGATGAAATTAAAAACAAGCTAAATGAAATCGCAACTGTAAACAAAGAGTATAAGACCTATGAAGATGTATACCATGCTATATGTGATAATACTGGTAGCAATGACATTATAATCTCTACAATTGAACCATGGAGACCATGGTATGTAAATGAAAGAGTACCAACAGATAAAATTGAGATGCCACATGCTTTATACATTGGCCCAGCTGCATACTGTGCTGCTCATCATGGAAGCCCTGTGTTGTTTGTGGAGAATCACCCTGAACTTTCCTCAGCTGTGGTATGGCATAACGAGTTCTGGAACAAGGGAGGCTCATACAACCCGATTACCTCGTCACCAACAACTGCTGAGATGTATTTAACTGGTAAACGAGTATATGATTTCCTAAAAAAGCAGGGTTTTGACAAAGAAGGCATGGAATCGATGATTACCATAGCTGGGCAGTTCAACATAGGTGCACCATGGGATCGAGTTTTTTTTGGAAAGGCAAACTATGGTCGTTTCCTTGGCAGTCCAGTTGATATCTCATATTGGATATCCCGCGATGTATTTTATCCAGCGCTTATCTTTGAAAACCCTGCAGTAACCGCTGATGGGTTAGATATGATAAATGGAAGTGTTAGCCATAGAAGAAAAATTTTACCATGGGGTAAAGGTGGTTTGATAATTGATAAACCTTCGCAGAAAGAAAAAAAGAAATATCCTGTACTGAGTACTTTCCTTCATTATGAACATCGTTTTAATGAAAGAGCAAGTAAATATTGGGGTTTCACATATCAATGCGCGGATGGGATGATACCGGGTGTTACTAATACAATGAATCCTATTGATCAAGGGGTTAACTTGAAATATACAGGTAAACCAGGTATGTTCTTCCCAGATATGAGTATTTCTGAAGTGTTACCAGCGTATCTTAAAAAAGGAGGATACAGTAATGTTTTTTCGACTAATTTTGAGGCTGTAGTTGAGAATGTAAATAAAGGAGTTATACTTTGGAATCATTTTGCACATGGTTTCCATAAAGAAGGAGGCCTTACTCAATATTGGTATAATAAAAATGATCCAAATCCTTGGAGAATGTATGAGTTTTATCTAGGATCAACAGAAGAACCTGACACTTTAACTATAGAAATACATGGTATACTACCAGCTTTACTAGGTGATCCAGATATGAATGGCATCTTTAGAACAGCTCTTGATTGGGCACCTGCCAAAAGCAATGTTAGAGATAAAATATGTAATTTATTGGCTATTACACCAATAATAAGA
>CAYUOG010000150.1:0-1910 GCA_964446335.1 uncultured Thermoplasmatales archaeon | reverse complement strand
TCCATACCTCTAAGAGCTCCAAGAACGTTGGTTGGTGTGGATTTAACATGATATGCTATCTCTGAAGGATAACTTGGACTTGGACTGATTTCATACAAATATTCAGCAATCTTTTTTCTTAGATTGCTTCTCCTAAAAGCATGTACAATAAGGGGTCTCTTTTCCTCTATAGAGGAAAAAGATACAGTATCCTCTACCATCCCATCCACCTCAAATAATAATGTAAATAACTATTAATAAATTAATCGGTAGGTGTTGGCTTAGACTGATTGCTTTCGGGTTTATATACAATTTTCAGTGCAAAAGGTGTAATCATAGATGAGATTATTACTAGCAAAATGGTTGTAGCCAATACCTGGTGAGCTAAGCTTTCACTTCCAAATATGTTCATGCTCATCTCTGTAGTTATCACAACTAAGGCAACCTCCATTCTGGGCATCATTCCTACACCAACTGCCAGTGCATCTCTTGTTTTAAACCCGCAGACCTTCGCACCAATAGAACATCCCAGTATCTTTCCCAAAAACGCCATGGGAATAAGAACTAAAGCCAAAACTCCTATGCCAAGCACTGCATCCAGTTTGAAAGAAGCTCCAACCCATACAAAAAATAAAGGAATGAAGAATATCTCTCCCACCTGTCTGGTAAATTCTATAATTCTTCTCCTATACGGAAAATTACTCAGCGCTAAGCCAGCAAAAAATGCACCAGTTATCGCAGCCAATCCAAGATGCTGAGCAATGGCAGAAAATATAAGCATAAAGGAGATTGCACCAGTCAATATGAGATTTGGCATAGCAAGACGCACTCTACTGAATTTGGTAATCAAGAACGCTGTAATCAGAAATATAATGAAGAACAAAGTAATCTCTCCAATTAGAAAGATGGAATCTCCCTTGCCGAGAGTAATTGAAAGAACTATTATTGCCAGTATATCATCTAGTACAGCCACAGTGAGGATCAACTCTCCAACATTGGAATGAAGTGCCCGCATTTCCATAAGAGTTCTTACTGTCACTCCTACGCTTGTTGCCACCAGAATATTTGCAAAGGCTATACTAACCCTAGGATCATATCCAAGAATCTGACCTGCCAAAAATCCAAAGAAGAAAGCAAAGGCAACATCAAAGAGAGAAGTGAGAACTCCTTTCTTTCCAGCCTTTTTTATCTCTCCCATTCCTATATCAAGCCCAGAGATGAAAAGGAGAAATATGATACCCAGTTTGGCAAGATCCTCAGTTATATCTGTAAGATATTGAATATTGAATAGTTGTCCCGCTACAAAAGGTCCTATAAGTATGCCTGCGGCAATCTCTCCAACCACTGCGGGTTGTTTTAGTTTCTCCATTCCGTATCCGAATACCTTTGCCAGTAGCAGAGCTAAACCTATTTCAAGTAACATTATCTCTTGCCCAATAATATTTGTATTATACAGTGGAGAGTAATTTCACCAATTAATTTATTATTTTCAACTACAGGTAATCTTCTTAAACCCGAATTTACCATTCTGCTTAGGGCCTTTCCAACCTTTTCATCTGGTGAAGTTTTTATGATGTGTCTCTGCATCATATCTTCCGCTTTCTTTATTGTTCCATAGTATATGGAAGCTCCGTATCTGCTGCTAAATATGTACTTGGGAAGTTTACTAGGAACCAGAAATCTCAGTACATCACTCTCAGTTATTATCCCACATAATTTTTTATTCTCTTTGCTTTCCACAATCCATATATGATCTCGTGCCGTTAAGATTGACAGTATCTCATCTACACCTGCATTCTTCTCGGCAATGGGTAGATTGATAGAGAGACGTCTATCTAGAATGTCTCCTATCTTTTTTTCATAAAGCTCTTCAAGATTCACAAGGCGGATAGAGAAAAAGGTCATAAATAAAACTTTTGACGATGTAAAGT
>CAYUOG010000149.1:0-1996 GCA_964446335.1 uncultured Thermoplasmatales archaeon | reverse complement strand
TGAGCAAGATTTTCTCCAGGAACATTTAACCATCTTGGTAAACCTGCACCAGTTCCTAAAAATACGGCATCATACTCTTCCTTTATTTTTGATAGAGAAATGGTTTTACCTACAACCACATCGCACTTTATTTCTACACCCAACTTCTCTATATACTCTATCTCTCGTTGTAGAATATCTTTTGGCAATCTGAACTCAGGTATGCCATAAAGTAAAACGCCACCAGGTGCATGGAGAGCTTCGAATATTGTTACCTTATGCCCCTTCTTAGCCAATTCACTTGCCACTGTAAGCCCTGCAGGACCAGAGCCAATTACAGCAACCCTTTTCCCAGTTGATGGAGGTATATCAGGAATTGCCACCCCTTTTTCTCTCTCCCAATCTGCAACAAATCTTTCTAACCTTCCAATACCAACAGGCTCTCCGATTTTACCAAGGGCACAATTTCCTTCACACTGGTTTTCATAGGGACATACTCTTCCCGTAACTGCAGGTAAAGAGTTACTCTGCTTTATAACTCGGATAGCGTCATCAAATCGCCTTTCTTTTATATATTTTATAAATTCTGGTATATTAATCCCTACAGGACATCCTTTAACGCAAGGTTTGTTTTTACATTGCAAACATCTTTCCGCTTCCTTAACAGCAGTTTCTTCATCATATCCCAATGGTACCTCTCTAAAATTATGTATTCTCTCTGATGGAGGTTGCTCTGGCATCCTGTACTTATGCTTTGTTACCACCATGATCCTCTCCCATTCCAATGCATTGCCATTGCTCTTCCATATATTTCTTTAGTGCAATACCCTCTTCTTCTCTAAATCTACTGTTCCGGAGCAATAGATTATCAAAATCCACACCATGCCCATCAAATTCCGGCCCATCAACACAAGCAAACTTTATCTCGCCGTTGACTGTAACCCTACAAGAGCCACACATTCCCGTTCCATCTACCATAATCGGATTCAAACTCACAAGAGTCTTTATCTTGTAAGGTCTTGTAAGATCACTAACAACCTTCATCATAACAACGGGACCTATAGCCATCACAAGATCTATTTTGATATCCTTATCTATGAGCTCCTTTAGAGCATCACTCACAAAACCCTTTTTCCCTTTAGAACCATCATCTGTTACAACAATTAACTCATCACTATACTTTCCTATCTCTTTCTCCATGATGAGTAAACTCTTTGTTCTCGCTCCCAATATAGAAATAACTTTGTTACCTTTTTCTTTCAAAGCCCTTACCAGCGGGTAGAGACAAGCTATGCCTACTCCTCCACCTATACAAACGACGGTGCCATACTTTCTTATATCTGATGGTTTGCCTAAAGGACCAGCAAAGGATTCTATATAGTCACCAACTTCAAGTGTTCCCAATTTCCTTGTAGTCTTTCCCACTTCGAGAAAAATTATAGTTACAGTCCCCTTTTTTCTATCAAAATCTGCAATGGTTAAAGGAATTCTCTCACCTTTTTCATCTATCTTCAATATGATAAATTGACCTGGTTTAGCAGACTTTGCTACTAGAGGGGCCTCTATCTCCATCTTTACCAGATTTTCATGTAATATCTCTTTTTCAATTACCTTGTACATGTACATCACCTAGCACCTGACCTGTAATAGCATGAAATTTGTGAAGTAAAACCCCTATTTATTTATTTTGGATTTGTAAAGTAAACCCACATCGGTAACATTTTTGGGGGGTCATACCTCCCATCATATGTGATATGAAGAGATAGAATTCAAATTCTTTCAATAAAGATGATACTTGACATTACAGCGTAGTAAGGTTTTTAACACCCCGTATCTCCTCTACCAATGGGACGGGGATGTAAAGATACTAATCTATAAAAGACATATCAATATGCTCCTTCAGTAAGTTTTCGACAAGCTCCAGTTTTTTTAGATCCCTCTCGTTAAGGAGTGCTTTTATACCCTCAACGCGTTTGGCTGCGGTATATGTGTCCCACGGCACCAAGAGAAGCGGCAC
>CAYUOG010000148.1:0-2020 GCA_964446335.1 uncultured Thermoplasmatales archaeon | reverse complement strand
AGAATATTTGAGAAAAGGAGTTGCATTAACAGAATGCGTAGAGCACATTCCATGTAATCCCTGTGTTGATGCTTGCCCATTTAATGCAATTTCTATGGAGAGTTTGACGGATCCTCCAAATGTAGACTATGACAAATGTACTGGCTGTGGTAATTGCGTTGCTGTATGTCCAGGCTTAGCCATATTTATCGTTAAGATTAAAGATGAGAGTGCTTTAGTTACCCTTCCTTATGAATTTTTACCCATACCAAAAGCTGGAGAGAAGGTGGTAGCTTTAGATCGAGAGGGTAAGAGTAAAGGGATTGCAGAAGTAGTCAGGGTAAGAAAAGTTGGAAAAACTGCAGTTATAACTATAAAGACGGATAAGAAAAATGCAATGGATGTTAGGAATATAAGGGTAGAAAGATGAAGAAGAGACGTATAGTTTGCAGGTGTGAGGATATAAGCGAAGAAGAGGTAATAGCAGCTATAGAAGAAGGATACACTGATTTAGAGGAGCTTAGAAAGAAATTAAGACTTGGAATGGGTCCCTGCCAGGGTAGAACCTGTATTCCTCTAGTTATGAGGATACTTGCAAAGAAGACGGGAAAGAGAGTTGAAGATATTCCGTTACCTACCTCAAGACCTCCTGTAATTCCGATAACCATTGGAGCTTTAGCGAGTGATGAAGATGAAGAATAGAGCTGATGTTGTAATAGTCGGTGGAGGTATAAACGGCTGTTCTTTAGCTTATCAACTTGCAAAAAAGGGTTTAGAAGTTGTTTTGCTTGAGAAAAATTACATAGCATCTGGTGCAACTGGAAGATGTGGTGCAGGCATAAGGCAACAGTGGAGTACCAAGGAGAATGTAAAGCTTGCTATGGAGAGTGTGAAGATCTTTGAGAGACTGAGTAGAGAATTTGGAGACATAGGATTTAGACAGGGGGGCTATCTAATAGCCATTCACGATGATAACGAGATGAAACAGGCTGAGAAGAACGTTGAGATGCAGAGGTCTCTGGGCCTAAAAGTTTCAATAATAGATAGTGATGAGATAACCAAGATTGTCCCAATATTGGATGTAGAAGGCATGCATGCAATAGGTGCAACGTTTTGTCCAACAGATGGGCATGCTGATCCTTTTAAAACCACCTTTGCATATGCAAGAGAAGCTGTGAAGAATGGAGCAAAGATACTTACACATACAGAGGTCAAGTCAATATCAAAAAGTAATGGGAGAATAAACAGTGTAAAGACAGATAATGGGGAGATAAAAACTTCCTTTGTTGTAGATGCTGCAGGAGTATGGTCAAAGGAGATAGCAAGGATGGCTGGTATAGAGATACCAAATGTTCCCTACAGAAAGGAGATTCTTGTTACAGAAAGGATTAAACCTCTTTTCAAAGCCATGGTCATATCGTTTAAAGATGGGATATACTTCAGCCAACAGGATGAGGGGCAAATTCTTGGAGGCATACCAAATCCACACGAGCGAAAGGGATACCTAACAATGCCCACCTTTTCTTTTCTTACACACATGGCAAAGACTCTTACAAGGTATGCTCCTTCTTTATCTTACATAAGGGTTCTCAGGCATTGGACCGGTTTCTACGATGTTTCTCCAGATGCGAGACCAATCATAGGAGAAGATTCAAAGGTTAAGGGTTTTATTCATTGTCATGGCTTTAGTGGTCATGGTTTCATGCTTTCTCCAATGGTTACGAAGATATTAACTGAATATATTGCAGATAATAAACCATCTGATTTTCTCGAAAGTCTGAGTATAGAAAGGTTTAAAGAAAAAAGAATAGACAAAGAGGTTTCTGTAGTGGGTTAACATAATAAAACCTTTCTCCATTATTCCAGCATGGACTATGGCTCGATAGGTTTCAAGGCTGGCTTAGAAATACATCAGCAGCTTGATACAAAAAAATTATTCTGTAACTGTCCTTCAAAGATTAGTGATAAAACTGATTATTCGTTTTACAGATTCCTAAGACCTACCCAGAGTGAGCTTGGTGAAGTTGATAAGGCAGCAATT
>CAYUOG010000147.1:0-2024 GCA_964446335.1 uncultured Thermoplasmatales archaeon | reverse complement strand
TTAGGTCCTTTCCTACTCCAAGAGGTGTAATAAGGTTACGGTTTAATGATAAGATAAACCTTTTTATAAATCTATGGTAATTCCGCTATGTGGTGAGGATGAAAATAGGAAAGAGAAGATTTGATGTAAATATGTTTGTCCTTTTTACTGCGTTAATGATTGTTGCTGTGGTTATGACGTATATTGTCGCTGATTATACAAACAGAACAAAGATGGAGAATATAAGGGTGGAATATGAATATAGAATACTGACTATCACTACAAAAACCGGAAAATTCTTTGACAACTATTCTAAGGCATTAACCTACCTAGATGTGGCAAGGTCTGATTTGAAGAATGCTCTTTACTACATAGACACTGCAAACTATTCAATACAGAGAGCAGATTATGGAAATGCAAACTACAGGAGCAAAGCTGCACTTCACTATTTTAATCTTTCCAACAGAGAATTCAAAATCTCTTTCACATATTTAAACAGCAGCATAAAACATACCAATGAAACCAAACTTCTCCATTTCTACATAAACTATACAATAATCAGCATCAATATGACAGAAACGGGAAAAAATATGAGTACAGTACTATCCTTGGCTGCACAATACTATAGCCAAGGTAGTGCATCAAAAGGAAATAGCATGATTGCAACTTTTAACAGTCTTGAAGAAAAATATCAACAACAATCCCTATTATTGGATTATTATCTAACAGAAATCAAAAATTACTACGGAATAAGAGAATAATTAAGTAAATCCTAAAGTGTGTTCATCCCAGAAGAATATGGGTGCAACCACAGGACTCTTCGTCGTGCTCCATACAACCTGCGAAAGTTCTGTGAGTGGGGCGTTTAGTATGTTATCTCTTTTTACATCTGTCACACCTGCTCCAATTCTTGAGAGGGTGTAATTAAGATGATTATTGTCAACTTGTTCAATTCTGAGAGAATACCATCCATTAAACAAATAACTTCCATTAAAGCCAGATTCAAGAGATACCCAAGCACCTTCTGGACCCATATAATAAAGAAGAGGAGCATAGTTGTTTGGTGTATTTGCCCCAGTTGGGACATAATCAAACTTTAACTTAGCAATATCTGATCCAGTAGAATTTTTAATTGAAATGATTAAATCCGCAGCCTCGCTATTGTTACCACAAGTAAAGTTAATCTGCCAATATTTCGGCGGCAGTTGTTGAGAAATCCAATTAAGTGTATAATTCCAGTAATGTGGGCTATCTGTAGATCTTAGCTGAATTTTGAAAGAATTTGGCGTTCTATAATAATATCCGCCTGCCACTTCAAAAATACTTTTTCCAGAGTATGCTTTTGATGTTGAGAACCAGTCAAGGCCATAGTAATCTTGATCTGCTGCCTCTCCAGGTATATCATCTGAGAAATCTTCTACCAGTTCTGATAGATTGTATACGAGAACGGTTGCAATGGTTGAATCATCATCTGCAGTATCTCCATCGCCATCAGAATCTACACCATCATCTGTTGTTGGATCATCTGTGAGTTCGACAGCATCGTTGTTGTTATCGCCATCAGAATCCCAGAATACAGTACCCTGGTTTGATATTATAGTGGTTGCATTTAACATTGGATTAACCTGTACATCATACGATATAAAAACGCTACTCTCAGCAGGAATTACACCATTCCATGTGATTTTATTTTCTCCTGCATCATAGCTTGCTGCACCAGATGAGGCGTATAAAGAGCCTGGGACATAGGTTGTATTATCTGGGATTATGTCTTCAAATTCGTTACCTGGATTGTTTAGTTGTGCCGTGCTACCGCTGTTGCTAATAGTGATTGAATAATGTATTGTATCACCCGGATGAAGTATACTTCTACTTCCGTTTTCATCCTGCCACGTTTTTAAAGCTCTTATTGTAGGTACTCCATAGCCAGTAAACCTTATATTATCCAAAAAAACCGTGGTATCAAACTGATTATCTCCCTTATCTGAGAGATCAAAGGTTATGGTAATTGTTTCGTTTGGTGCCACAGGGTGTTGTCTTGTAAT
>CAYUOG010000146.1:0-2042 GCA_964446335.1 uncultured Thermoplasmatales archaeon | reverse complement strand
ATGTTTTTAAGGGCAATAATGATAAAGTTGAGGACATAAGGTATATAGGATATACCAGTAAACAACATAACAATCAATCCAACACTCTTACCTATTCCTCTCCCCTCTTTTCCTATCCCTATGAATTCGAGAACTCCATAGGATGCCAATTTTGATGGTAGGGCAAATGAGACATAGGCAATACTCATGCATAGAAGTTGAAGGGAAAAAAGAGCACCTGCCACGAGAATATTGCTCGATGAGAGAGCGCTTATTCCAGCTATGTCTCTCAATCCAAAATCAAAGAGTACGAAAACTGCAACGATCAGGAGAATATGTACACCTAAAGAAACCCATTTTATCGTTCTTTTTCTCTGCTCCGCTATTTCTAAAGGAAACCTTTCCAACCATCCTTTCTTTGACTTTTTCCCATCTTCTCTCTTCTTCAATGCAAATCTGAACAGTATGAATATGCCAATGCCGAGCATCCACACAAATATTGGATGCAATGGTATTGGAAAACCATTTACATCATAGGTAGGTACGCCACTGTAGACTTGATCACCAAGAAAGATAAGCTTTCCATCTCCAGAAACCCTTGATAGAGTATTTCCCTGCCCGTGAATAGTACGATATCTGCAGGAATTAAATCTTATTGCACCCATGCCGTTGAATCTAAAATTATCTCCATCGATTAATACACTGGAGTTTCCAGATAAGGCACAGATGCCATTTAGTATTGGAGAGATTGCAGACATAATATTGGAGAAACCCTCTATCTGTGGAATATCATATTCAGACGGAAGGGAAGATGATGCCTTTTCTATGAGCTCATTCAGATCTGGCAAGTTTTCACTTTCCTCAAGATCTATGGTAATACCGGGTTGCAATGGTAAAATCATGAGTGGAGCATTCAGCGTTATCAACAGATTGTTGCTCTCTGCTACAGCAATCCACTCACCATCTGATCCACTCCAAAGTGTATTGCCCTGAACATTCTTCACAACTATTTTCCCACTGCTACCACTACTGCTGGACATTATAGAGGAAGAGGCAAAAATAAAATCAGTAGTATTACCAGCCAGTATAATTGATTCATCATCTGTAAGTTGAGCGATAAAGGAAGTTTCATTCTGTGAAATAAGCTGTGCACTTGCGGTTACATAGATGGCATAATCCAGATAGTTATTCAGCTGGACAGTTAGGTTAGCACCACCAACCATCATGGAAGAGTTTGAGAAAGCCAGCTTTACATTGTTGAAGTCAACTACCTCCTTTGTATTCACATTTACAAGATACACCTTTGTCAATACATCTGTAGATGCATATTCTACAAACATAGGATACACTCGAAGTCTATCTGTTAAAAGATTTTCAAGCATACGGGCAAAGTTAGGATATAAGATTTCAACATAGGAAAAGTAGGCAGAATCAAATGGTATGCTTTCCTGGGGAATTGGCAAAGCATTTACTTTACCTTCAATGTGCACTCCTCCAGATAAAATAAGCATGGGGTCTTCTCCAACCACAAAACTGAAGGAGTGATAAGGTGAAAAAATCTGAGCTGTTGCCATCTGAGAAAAGACCATAATCCCAGCTAACGTTATTAGCCAAATCCTACTCCTCATCATTTCTAAACAGTGAAATAATGTTATAAATATTTTTTCAATACGTAAGGAATCTCTTCTATCAAATCTGTCGCAAGTGCTCCATAGGAATATTTCTCAAAAGCTCTTAATCCAGCAGATCCGTTTATGAATGTACCGATACAACCAGCAAAAAAGGGTAAAATGCCCTTTGAGAGTAGTGCACCTATAATTCCAGATAATACATCGCCTGTTCCACCAACAGTCATAGAATGATGATGCACCTTGTTTCTTTTCAATTTCTTTCCATCACTTATTATATCTTCAGCTCCCTTGAGCACTATTGTGGAATTCAACTTTTTTGCCCACTCTTTTATGATTTTTTCTCTCTTCTCTATTTCTTCTGGAAGCTTTTCCCCGGTTAACTGGAAGAACTCTCCCGCATGTGGAGTAAACACCGCCTGTACATTCTTTATG
>CAYUOG010000145.1:0-2047 GCA_964446335.1 uncultured Thermoplasmatales archaeon | reverse complement strand
TCTTACATCCTGCTCTGTCTCATATCCATAGGCAGCATAAACATCTATGGAGAGTATTATCACATCATCTCCCTTATCCAGTTTCACCTTATGAAGCTCTGGCATCTGTTGGTGGCATGGTGGACATCTAACAGCCATGAAGTCTAGAATTATAACCTTACCACGATGCTCTGATAGTGTAAAGGTCTCTCCATCAAAGGTTTTTAGAGTAAAGTCAGGTGCTGTGCCTAAAGAAGGTGCTGAACCGTTCTCTGCCTGTTCTATTAAACTAATAAGTTCTGACTTTGTGTGCACACCCGCTTCTTTATGTATGATGTTTCCGTTGATATCAATAACAACAAGCGTTGGTATATATCCTGTTCTGTATTCTTTGTAACTTCCAACATTGACAGTACTTGTATCAAGTGCAAATAACCATTTGCCAGATTGTTGCTCCTCTTCAGAAGGTGGTTTTTGTATCAACGCAAATGCAATTCCACCGATTACTATAGCTATGGCAATCAATATTAATACATTTGTCAAATTGATTCTTTTTCTTCTGGTTTGCTGCTTGTTTGACCTTTTTCTGGTCATCTTTACCTCTTTTATTTCATATAGGTCTCAATTTTTGCTTTTAATATTGGTTTAGGCATTGCACCTATTATTCTATCTACAAGCTTTCCATTCTTAAACACAAGTAAGGTTGGGATACTCATTATTTGATATTTCATAGCAGTATTCTGATTTTCATCAACATTAAGTTTTGCAAAAACAACTTTTCCTTTCATCTCCTTTGCCAGTTCTTCTAGTACTGGTGCAATCATGAGACATGGGCCACACCATACTGCCCAGCAATCAACGACAACTGTATCATACTTTGCCACAACTGCGTCTAGAGTTTCATCAGTTACATGTAGTGGCTTATCCGGATACTCTACCACATTATCACCTCTCGATAGTTTTTTCTGGAGCTCTTCTAACTTCTTCCTTCTGAGCATTTCCAGTTCATCCATGGTTAGGGTGTAATAACAAACTCCTATTTAAGGTTGTGCATAAATTTTGCACAATCGTTATATATCTGTTATATATTTTACACAGAGAGTATGGATAATGCAAGATGTTCAGACCTACTTAAGATGATCTTCAGTTTAAATGACAGTGATATAAAGACATACAAATATGCCCTCTCTCTTGGTGAAACACGAGCTGATGAGTTGGCGGAAAGACTAAATAAGGATAGGGCAACGGTTTACAGATCTTTAGAAAAACTGGTAAAATCAGGTTTGTGTCAGAAGAAGAAAATGATATTGAAGGGTGGAGGAAGTTATTATCTATACAGATGTATGGATCCAGAATACATAAAAAACCATCTTGAACACTGCATAGAGGAGTGGTATAGATCTATGAAAGAGATTCTAAACAATTTAGATGAGTATTTCAACGAACTAAGCTTTTGATTCTTCTCGCTACAACAAAGTTCTTTGCAACCTCCTCTATCTCCCTTGCCTGTTCAGCGTTTGAGACCATTCCAACTATGAACACTCTTTCTCACCTCCTCGATTAATACTCTGTTTCTCTATTTATAAACGACTTGTTGTACAAATGTTATCAAAAATGGAACATTTTTCTAGAACATTATTTTAATTAAATTTAAAAATATTTAATATATTATATTCAATGGAATAGGGGAGAGGCATACGTGATTTTCTATCCCTCACCACCTGCCCCTTCTCCCCCCATTCCTCCTCCTCACTTTTTATCCTTTACCTTATAGTCCGCATCTATTGTTTTATCATCTGATGGATGTCCTTTCCATGTCTCCTTTTCTTCCTTATTCTCTTTATCAACACCTTGAGCTGCCGCTTGCTGATATGCCTTAGCACCTATCTTCTGCAACTCTGATGAAAGTTCTTCCGTCTTCTTCTTGATTTCTTCGATATTATCACCAGTAAGTGCCTTTCTCAGCTCATCTATCTTCGTGTCTATTGCTTTCTTATCCTCCTCCGATATTTTATCTCCAAGGTCTTTGATTGTTTCCCAGGCACTGGCCGCAATCATCATACTCACC
>CAYUOG010000144.1:0-2119 GCA_964446335.1 uncultured Thermoplasmatales archaeon | reverse complement strand
CTAACCACAGGATATATTTTTCCCCTTGCTCTCGCAAGGTAGTATCTTGCACCTGCCTTTACAAGGGGTTTATCCTTTCTCCCTCCACCTGCAACAATTCCTATAGTGGCTCTTGCAGATGATGGAAGGGTTTTGAATTTTCCAGATGGAAGCTGTATCACTGTTCTTCCTTCGGAATCATGAGAAACTATTGTTGCTGATGTGCCACCTGCCCTTACCAACTTGCCACCATCTCCAGGAGATATTTCAATATTATATATGGGAAATCCCTCTGGAATATTTCCTATTGGCAGAACATTGCCTATGGAAACTTCCTTTCCAGAGGTTATTTTTACAGTCTGCCCAACCTGTATTCCTTCAGGTGCAAATAGTAGCAAAGTTCTATCATCCTTGGATTTAATCTTCATTATTGGAGAGGTATGGATTGCATCTCTCAGTATCTCTGAAACAACTCCTTCAAACTCAGTATCCATAGGATATCTTATGTCATCCAAGCAACTGCGAGAGGGTACTCTAAACCTTGGTGTTCCGCGTCCTCTTCTCTGTAATATAAGCTTCTTACCCATTTTTCACCTCAGAATATTCCTATTCTCATTCCTATTTCCTCGGCACTATATTCTGGCTTCAATTTAACAACTGCATGCTTTCCAGTTCTTGTTACTCTTGTATTGACTGATTCTACCTTGACATCAAAAGCCTTCTCTACAGCTTCCTTTATCTGCTTCTTGTTGGCTCTGATGTTAACTACAAATTCTAATGCATTACGCTTTTCAATTGCATCCATGCTCTTTTCTGTTACATATGGGTGCATAATTATCTCGTAAGGGTCCATCGTTTCTCCTCCAGATATTTTAATGCTGATAAGGTTATAAGAGTCAATCTTCCAGCTACTCCACCTGGGGCAAGATGTTCTATATTAAGCTGTTCAGGACCTACTATATCTACACCCGGAAGATTTCTTGCACTTTTGTGGATACTTCCCTCCTCAGAAACAATCAGCAAAGATTTTGGCTTTCTATATTTTCTTCCTCTCATCTTGCCTCTACCTGCTCTTACGTGCGTTCCATCCTTGGCTCTCTCCACATCATCATAAACTCCTATCTTTTTGAGGAGCTCTATGACATCCTTTGTTTTTGTTATATCCTTCAGAGAATCGTCAACAACTACTGGTAGAGTAATCTCATCTGAGAATTTATGGCCTCTAGCATGTACCAGCTCGGAATTAGAAGTTGAAGCCAAAGCAGAGAGTATAGACAGCCTCTTCTCTTTCTTGTTCACCTTTTCCTTCCAGTTCTTTTCTGCCTTTGGTGGGTGAGCTCTCCTTCCACCTACAGTATTTGGTGCCTGAGCACCCCTTCCAGTACCTCCTCTCAGCCTTGGAGTCCTTGCCATACCTCTTCCCTTTCCAGGCCAGTCTACAGCATGTCTCATACCTGCAAGAGGATCAGCACCATAGGGCTGTCTCTTGTTTGACATCAAAGCCCAGAAAGATTTCTTTATGATATCTGGTCTGTAGGGTGTATTGAATATCTCTGGAAGCTTTATTGTATCTTTAATGCTACCATCTATTCCATAGACATTTACCTTGACCATCTTATCTACCCTGCTTACTCATCGTTGATATATAAGTAATTTCAGGTTTCTCTACCTTTACACCTTTCTGGTATCTAACAGCATCTCTCAATCTCACCAGCCTCTTTGCAGGTCCTGGAATGGAGCCGTGGATAAGAATATACTGATTTCTAACAACTCCATAGTTGGGAAAACCTCCTGCTGGAGTAATTTCTTCTCCATTGTCACCTATTTTTATCACTCTTTTGTTATACTCAGTTCTCTGGTGGTAACCCATCTGCCCTGCTTGAGGTACTGTGGATTGGATCCAGCTTGGATTCCATGAACCTGCAGTTCCAATCATCCTTCTATGTTTAGAGTTTTTATGAGACAGTAGTTTAACTCCCCATCTTTTGACATGTCCTTGAAATCCCTTTCCCTTCGTGACTGCTATTGTATCAATCATGTCTCCTTCCTTGATAACATCCTTTACATTAAGCTCCTTACCGAGAAGATTCTTCGCATATTCAACTCTCTCTTCTATGCTACCTCCGCCAATCCTCACCTC
>CAYUOG010000143.1:0-2122 GCA_964446335.1 uncultured Thermoplasmatales archaeon | reverse complement strand
ATATAGAGCATGGATGGGATGCGTTAAGAGAAAGTACAGGAACAATAATAACAAAAGAATAGAAATGGCTATGGATCCTATAGAGCTAAAGATAAAGGAAATCGAAGAAGAGATTCTCAAGACACAGAAGAATAAAGCCACAGAGCATCATATCGGTAAACTAAAAGCCAAACTGGCAAAACTCAGAGAAGAGTTAAAAGAAAAAAAGAGTGGTAAAGGTGGGGGAAAAGGTTTTTCAATAAAGAAATCAGGAGATGCCACTGTTGGCATGGTTGGATTTCCGAGTGTCGGAAAAAGTACATTGCTTAATTGTCTTACAAGTGCGGAAAGTAAAGTTGGAGATTATGATTTTACAACTCTTGAAATAATACCTGGGATGATGCAGTATAAAGGAGCAAAGATTCAGATTTTGGATCTACCTGGCTTGATAGTAGGCGCCTCTGAGGGAAAAGGTAGAGGAAGGGAGATATTATCTGCACTTAGAACTGTAGATTTGTTGATGATTGTTGTAGATGCCCAAAATGCAGAGCATCAGTTAGATGTTATTGAAAAGGAATTACATGCCATAGGTGTAAGGTGTAATCAGAAAAAGCCAGATGTTCAAATAAAGAAAAAGGGTGAAGGTGGTATAAGAATTTTTAAAACTGTGGAGCTTCCAAATCTTTCAGATGAAACCATCAAAGCAATCGCATCCGAATATACAGTAAATGCAGATATTACTATTCGGGATAAGATAGATGAGGAACAACTTATTGATGTATTTATGGGAAACTGTGTATACATGCCAGGTTTTGTTGTTATCAACAAAAAGGATGTCGTTAAAAGTGAAATTTTAAAAGACATGGAGGATAGAATTGCCTCTAAAGGTTGGATATCTATAGCCATTTCTGCCCTCAAAAATGAAGGGATAGAAGAAATTAGAGAAATTATATTTTCGCAGTTAAAGCTAATAAGAGTATATCTAAAGCCACAGGGTGGTGAACCAGATTACAATCAACCAATGATCCTTAGAAAAGGCGAAACTATTGCTACAATCTGTAGAAGATTGCACAGAGACTTTGAAAGAAAGTTTCGTTATGCTCTGGTTTGGGGAAGCTCTGTTAAATATCCCGGGCAAAAGGTTGGCCTAGAACATATGCCCCGAGATGAGGATGTCGTTACCATAGTAATAGAAAGATGAATTACAGAAGAGATTCTGCGGTTTTTGCTATATCTCGATCTGTCAGATGGTATTTCTTAAAGAGATCGTAGGGATCTCCGGATTCGCAAAATACATCTCTAATCCCCATCCTCTTAAAAGCCGCGTCGGTTTTATTTTCACTCAGCACCTCAGCAACAGCACTTCCCATTCCACCTATAATGGAATGTTCCTCTACCGCAACGATTCTCCCTGTTTTTCCAGCAGATGAGAGTATCTTCTTTTCATCCAGTGGTTTTATTGTCCACATATCTATTATCTCTGCACTTATACCCTTCTTTTTCAATATTTCGTGAGCGCTAATAGCTTCTCTTACCATCATACCATGTGCTATTATTGTTACATCATCTCCATCCCTAAGCTGTATTGACTCTCCGATTTTCAGATCTTCTAACTCATCTTCCTTGTAAATTGGGTACATTGCCTCTCTTCCAACTCTTGCGTACATTGGACCATAGTTTTGCGCCATAAGCTCAACGATTCTACCAGTTTGAAAGGGATCACTTGGTGCAAATATCTTCATGTTGGGCATTACTCTCATTAGAGCTATATCCTCAAGCATCTGATGGCTGGCTCCATCCTTACCAACACTCACTCCTGCATGAGTAGAAAACATCTTTACATTCATGTTTGAATAGGCAACGCTCATTCTTATCTGGTCATAGACCTTTCCTGGGACAAATACTGCAAAGGTACTGACAAAGGCAGTTTTTCCACATGATGCTAGTCCCGCTGCCACGGATATCATATTCGCCTCAGCTATGCCCATATCAAAGAATCTTTCCGGGAATTTTTTTCCAAATTTGATGGTCTTTGTTGACTTTGCCAGATCAGCATCAAGAACAACTATGTTTGGATCTTTTTCTCCGAGTTTTACGAGAGTATCTCCATATACATCCCTTGGGTTTATCTTTTCCATGTCAA
>CAYUOG010000142.1:0-2143 GCA_964446335.1 uncultured Thermoplasmatales archaeon | reverse complement strand
TTGCCATTACTCTACACTTGTTCTCGAACTCTGGCACCACTCTTGCACCAAGGATTACGTTTGCATAGTTGTCGAGATCCTTTGTCAATTCTTTTGCCACATCTTGTACATATTTAAGCGTCATATTTGGACCACCAGTTATATGAACAAGAGCGCCGTTGGCACCAGAATAATCTACGTTAAGTAATGGGTGATTTAGAGCCTCCTTTACTACTGCCTCAACACCAGCATCTAAATCTGCTTCTCCCCAGAGCATCACAGATAAGCCACCAGCATTCATTATGGTTTTCATGTCTGCATAATCTAGATTTATGAGAGATGGCAGCGTTATTGTCTCAGATATTCCCTTTACCGTTTCTGCTATGAGCTGATCCATAACTGAGAATGCTTGATTTATCGGAAGATTAGGCACAAATTCAAGCAGACGGTTGTTGTCAAGCACTACAACACTATCTGCCTTCTTCCTGAGCTTATCCAATCCCTCATCAGCCTTTACCAGACGAGCTCTTTCCACATTGAAAGGTGTTGATACCATTGCTGTAACTACAGCATTTTCCTTCTTTGCAATCTCTGCAACTATAGGTGCAGATCCAGTTCCAGTTCCACCACCCATACCTGCAGTTATGAAAACAAGGTCAGCACCTCTTAGTAAATCTTCTATCTCGTGGCTTGATTCCCTTGCACATCTCTCAGCGACATCAGGAAATCCTCCAGCACCAAGACCTCTAGTTATGGTTTTTCCTATCAAGAGTTTTTCATCGGCTTCTACCAAATCAAGTGCCTGTTTATCTGTGTTGATCGCTATGGTTTTTGCTCCTTTAACTCCAAGTTTATGCAATCTTGTAATTGTGTTTCCTCCAGCTCCGCCACATCCAACTATGACGATTTGTGGCTCACCAAAAAGGTCATCACTGTTTTTTAATCTCATTTCCTCCTGCTTCATATTTTCAATTGCATTTGCAATTAACGCCTGACTCATTCCTCCTTTCTGCATCCCATTCTCCTCCTGGTAGTTGTGAAGGGTGCATTTGCACCCTTCGAAGGGCATCCCATCCCCTCTACCAAGTTATTCTATTTTTTCATGTAGGCTTCAAGTGCGGAAACCGCTGCTTCAAGTTCCTGCACTTTCTTAATCTTCTCGGCCTTTTCTGCCACCTCATCTGAGTATCTTTTGATAAATTCATCAACAGCATGTCTTATAACCTCAGATCGAGTGGCAAATCCACCGACCCTTATAAACAGGTCGATTGCCTGAAGATCGTGCAGGGGAAGGCGGACTGTAATACGCGCGGTTTCCATTTTTTTCTCCTCACATTCCATTTGCCAGAGACACGTCATTTATACGCCATTTCGGCGTCTTACAAATGACGATTGTCATCATTTGTCTGACAAATGTAGACTTGAATATGTATTTTAGTTTAAATAACTTTCGATTTTGTTTTTTTTGGCTGATGTAATATGTATTTGACTTCGTTGAGTTGTATCATACCGACAACTGACAAGAAAGATATAAATAATGCTTGTTAGTATTATGTAAATGTATGGCAAAGAAAAAGAAAGGTGCAGGATTTCACTCTGCTGCTGGACTTATAAGATACTTTGATGCAGAAGAGAAAACTGCATTTAGAATAAGTCCATGGTTTGTTGTTGCCTTGAGCATAGCAACTGCAATAATAGTGACTGCTGCAAGTTTGATGTACAGCGAAATATGAAATTTTCCTATTTCAAGTGATCCTTTATCCTTTTTAAATGATGTTTTAGGTCGTTAATATCTTGCGCTATATAGTCAGCATCTCTAAGGTCATTTTCTTTTCCTATCCCCCACAGTACGCCTATAGTGGCAAACGTTCCAGCGAATTTTCCAGCCTTAATATCGACATCTGTATCTCCAATCATTATTGTCTTCTCCGGTGGTATTGAAAGAACAGAGCATGCTTTTATTATTGGATCTGGATTTGGTTTTGGATTTCTTTCTTTACTATGCCCAACAACAACATCAACATAGGGAGAAAAACCAAGGTGCTCGATAACTCTCTTTGCCTCTTCTTCTGATTTTGTTGTTATTATACCTATTTTTGCTCCCTCATCCTTCAATTCCTTCAGCAGATTAATTATGCCATCATAGGGTTTTGTATCCCTTAGG
>CAYUOG010000141.1:0-2151 GCA_964446335.1 uncultured Thermoplasmatales archaeon | reverse complement strand
CCCTTTACTGTTCTTATATCATGTATACTAAGCTTGCGTACAAAAGATGAGGTAACTGCAGAGGCTTCATTAAAGCTATTTCAAAAGTATGATACGCCAGAGAAGATAAAGGATGTGCCCGTCGAGGAGATAGAATCTTTGATTTATCCTGTTGGTTTTTACCGCACAAAGGCAAGAAGAATAAAGGAGATTTCAAGGATTATAGTTGAGGAATACAATGAAAAGGTTCCAGATAATTTTGAAGAGCTAATGAGATTAAAGGGAGTTGGTAGAAAAACAGCAAATATTGTTATGACCTATGGACACAAAAAGAATGGTTATCTCGCAATAGATACACACTGTCATAGAATTCCAAATAGACTGGGATGGATACATACAAAAACTCCAGAAGAAAGTGAGAGGGAACTGAAAAATATACTACCAAAAAAATACTGGAAAGATTTTAATCACCTATTTGTAAGATTTGGTCAAACGATCTGTTTACCAGTATCGCCAAAATGTAGTATATGCCCAGTAAAGGAATATTGCAAAAGAGTGGGTGTTACTACATCTAGATGATTATTTTTCTTTTTGTTGAGTAAGAATACTCACTAGAATAATTGCAAACAATGATACAAAGAATGCCGGCAACATACCTGGTATTATTAGCTCTGTCGGTAGTGATGATGCGATACCGCATTTATCCCATATTATTACGGTAAAAGTACCTGTTATCATGCCTGCTATTGCACCTTGTTTTGTTGTTCTTCTCCACCAGAGTGAGAGTATAATCAATGGTCCAAAAGCTGCTGCTAAACCTCCCCACGCAAAGGCAACCAAGAAATATACAACTCCTCCTTGAACTGCAAGAAGAAAAGCAAATAATGAGAGCATAGATACAGTAACTCTACTGAGAAAAACGAGCTTTTTGTGATCTGCATCCTTGTTTATCAATTTATGGTAAACATCCTCAACTATTGCAGATGTTGCAACAAGAAGTTGAGAATCTGCGGTTGACATTATTGCTGCAGTAATAGCTGCAATAACAATACCTGCCATCCATCTAGGCAGCAGATGCAATGCAAGAAGGGGCATGACCTTCTCTGGATCAGGGAGTTTAGCAAAATACGCTAGACCTATCAAACCTATGAATACAGCACCCCATAAGCTGAGAATAACCCATACTGTACCTATTAGTGCACTCTGCCTTATTTTTCTTTTTTCCTTTATAGCCATGTATCGAGTCAATATGTGTGGCTGACCCGCGTAACCAAACATCCATGACATACTGGCAGAGAGGAACAGTATCAACAGCAAACCACTGTATCCAAAGGTTGGTGAAAGTGCCAAGGGATTTGCTCTAGCTGTTTTTGCAAATATCTTATCCAGACCACCGAGATTAATTATTCCTAATATAGGGAGAAATACAATGATTGCAACCATGAGCATACCTTGAAATACATCAGTCCATGCAACAGCAAAAAAGCCACCCATCATAGTATAAAAGGTGAGAATTATGACCCCTACAATAAGTGCTATATAATAATCCCATCCGAAGGTTTCGCTAAGTATTTTTCCGCTGGCAACAAATTGTGCAGAGACATAGGCTACCATAAATAAAGCTATGATAGAAGTTGCAATTGCTCTGATTGTATGCGAGCTATCATTAAATCTATCTTCAAGATAGTCTGGTATGGTTAGAGATTTTAATTTCTCAGTAAATGTCCTCAATTTGCCTGCAATTCCAATCCATCCAAACAAAGTACCAATTGCACAACCTATGGCAGTCCATAAGGCTGAGATACCATAGACAAAACCCCTACCCGGCAAACCAAGAACAAGCCAACCGCTCATGTCTGATGCTTCAGCGCTTATCGCTACTGGCCATGTTCCAAGTTTTCTACCAGCAATGAGAAAATCATCCAGAGTTTTATTGAATTTGGATGACCATATACCAATAACAATTAAGATGATGAGGTATGCAACAAATGCCAAGATAAGTGTATCTATCATATTCTATTCCCTTGTTTTATAGAGATAAATAGCCAATACAAGGAGAATAAGAACAGCTGGAAGTATGAGAAACAACCAGATTGCTGTATATGGAATCCTCTTGGCTCTTGCCCTTTGTTCCTCTACCGTATGGGCATCTAACGCATAGACATAGCCATT
>CAYUOG010000140.1:0-2156 GCA_964446335.1 uncultured Thermoplasmatales archaeon | reverse complement strand
AATAACAAAGTCTTCACTTTTTATACTATCAAGCTTTTCTTGAAGTAATTGCTGTGCTCTTTCCTTTGCAAGTTTATAAGCATCTGCATCAACAAAGCTCTTTTCAGATTTACTTGGAATTACAGCTAGAAGAATGATTTCTCCATTTTCCTCAATGAGTGTTAAAGCTTTAGCTAGGGCCTTTTCTGCCCCTTCTGATCCATCATATCCAACAAGTATTCTTCTCATAGAGCTCTTTTTTTCCTCCATCGAGGACCTTTTTCAGTATCCTCTATTTCAATCCCGAGCTCTTGTAGATCTTTTCTAATTGCATCGGCTTTATTCCAATCCTTTTGTGCACGAGCCTCTTCTCTTACTTTTAACAATAATTCAATAGCGTTTTCTCCGGATGTTGGTCTTTTTACATCTTCCCTTACATATTTTTCTAACAATGGTAACACTTTTTCAAGATTTATTTGCTTTTCTGTGGAAGTATCCTGTAGCAGGGTTAAGATACTACATAACTCTATCAAAGTATCTAGCGCTTTTTTACACATCTCTGGATCAGGATTGTTAGTTTTCTCTAAAAATTTGTTTGTTTTACCTATAAAATCAAATATTACACCTAACGCCTTTGGTGTGTTAAAATCATCATCCATAGCTTTCTCAAAGTTTTCTCTGAATTTCTCTATAATTTTGAGATATTCCTTTTCTTCAACCTCCGGCTCTTTTCCTTCTATCCTCCTTTTGGATAATTCCTCTAGTCTTTCTTTCAGTCGATAGATACGTTCCAAACTCTTCTTTGCATTTTGTAAAGCTTTTTCACTAAAATCGGGCGGACTTCTATAATGTGCCTGTGCATAGAACAGTCTAATTACCTCTGCATCCCACTTTTTTAGAATGTCGTTTATATTGATAATGTTGCCAAGAGATTTTGACATCTTTTCTCCGTTAACTGTCAACAAGCCAACATGCATCCAGTAATTTACAAACTTCTTTCCAGTTGCAGCTTCAGCCTGTGCTATTTCATTCTCGTGATGCGGGAACTTAAGATCCATTCCACCGCCATGTATATCAAAAGGTAAACCTAGATATTTGCTACTCATGGTTGAACATTCTATATGCCAACCCGGTCTTCCTTTTCCCCATGGAGAATCCCACCGAGGTTCTCCATGTTTCGCTTTTTTCCATAGTGCAAAATCAAGTGCATTTCTCTTTTTTTCTCCAGGCTCAATTCTTGCACCTGCTTCTAATTCTTCGATCTTCTGATTGGAAAGTTTTCCATAATCGGGGAATTTTTCAACCGAGAAATATACATCACCATCTGCTACATATCCATAGCCTCTTTCAATAATTTTCTTTATCATCTCTATCATGTCTGGTACTGTCTCAGAAGCTTTTGGATAGATATCTGCAGGTCTTATTCCAAGATTTTCGAGGGCTTTAAGACATCTTTCAGTGTACCTTTTTGAATATTCTAAAGGATCTTCTCCCCTTTCTCTGGCAGCCGCAATAATCTTATCGTCAACATCTGTAATATTCTGAACATAAAACACATCATAACCTTTGTATTCGAGATATCTCCTAACAATGTCAAAGGCAAGGTATGTGCGGGCATGACCAATATGAGCATCACTATAAACAGTCATGCCACAAACATACATCTTAACTTTCCCCTTTTCTACAGGGGTGAAAATCTCTTTTTTTCTGGTTAGAGTGTTGTATATTTTCAGTACCATGCTCTTTTCCTTAAACTGAGAAAATGTTAATAAATACTTTCATGTAAGAATTTTAAAGCTTTAGATATTTGCACCAAGATAGAAAATTCATTAATAAATATCGATAATAGGCACCAAGATAGTCATTATTTCTACAAATTTCGGCCAAATCAAAGATGCTATTAGATGATCCTTAGTTCTGTCAACAATTTTTTACCTCCACTCTTAGATTTCTTAGTTTTTAACCTTATAGCTGCTTTGTGTCCAATCTCCCTCCATTCTACCGAAAAAATTCTCCCTTCATTTAGTAATCCTACAACTGCTTTATCATTTTGTTTCTTCTCCCAGTCTTTCTAGGATGGGAATAATTTCCTACTTCAAAAAGTTGACAGTGTCGGCCTGATTGAGAGTGTCAACTTTTTGAGGAAATCATTTTGAGTAAATTTAATATTTATCCCC
>CAYUOG010000139.1:0-2212 GCA_964446335.1 uncultured Thermoplasmatales archaeon | reverse complement strand
ATCGAAAAGGAAGAAAAGATAGTCAATGAACTTAATTTGAAAGATATAACACCTCTCAAAGTATGGATAAATAGTGAGATCGGAAAGAGAATCTCTGAGAAAATGAAAAAATCCGTTTCCTTTGATAATCCTGATATAACAGCTATCATAGATACAAGATTTAACCATGTAGAACTACAGATTTCCTCGCTCTTTCTATATGGAAGATATATCAAAAAAGTCAGAGGAATTCCCCAGACCAAGTGGCCCTGTAGAGTATGTAGAGGAAAAGGTTGTAGAAGATGTAATTTCACTGGAAAGATGTATGAAACCAGCGTTGAAGAGATTATAGCAGAGAAAGCTATTGAAGCGGCAAGAGGGGAGGATGAATCATTCCATGGTTGTGGCAGAGAAGACGTAGATGCTCTCATGCTCGGAAATGGAAGGCCCTTTGTACTTGAGATAAAGAATCCAAGGATAAGGTCGCTGAATCTAAAAAAACTGCAGGAGATCATAAATACACATGCAGAAGGCAAGGTTGAAGTCAGAGAGCTAAGGTTTTCTGATAAAAACGAGGTTAGAAGGCTGAAGAGAGCGTCCTTCCCAAAGGTTTACCATGCAAAGATAGTTGCGGAGAGGGAGTTACCTGAAGAAAAACTTAAAGAAGTTGTTAGGTCATTACAGGGTAAAAATATAAAACAGTTAACTCCATCTCGTGTGGCGCATAGAAGGGCAATAAAAATAAGGGAAAGAAAGATACTGGACATCAAAGTCATAGATGTTGCTGAAAAAAATGCCACGCTTGAGATTAAGGCAGAGTCAGGTACCTACATAAAGGAGTTGGTATCTGGCGATGAGGGAAAAACCAAGCCAAGCATATCTGAGATGCTTGGCATAGCATGCAAGGTTGAAGAGCTGGATGTAATAGCAATTGAAGGTGAGTAAACATGGTAAAAAGATCAAGAGGAATTCGAAGCAAATCGAGACACATATTAAGAAAAAAACGTGGAGATGTATTTCCAATAACAAGGGCATTACAGGAATTTGAGATTGGAGAAAAGGTATGTATAGATATAGATCCATCCTTCCATAAGGGTATGCCTCATCCACGCTTTCAGGGATATACCGGAGAAGTCGAAGGTAAGCAGGGTAATGCGTATAAGGTTGGAATAAAGGTAGGAAATAAACATAAAACTCTCCTGGTTCTTCCAGAGCATCTCAAGAGGGTGATGTGATGGTAGATAGCGGTCAGGGCAGATATGTTACCATTTCAGAGGTTAAGAGTATATTGAAGAAGGTACAGAAGGAGAGAGAGGAACTTACTTATGAGCAGAAAACTGCTCTTAAACATGCTGAAGCTTTTGCCAGATTGTCTGCAAGTAAGGCAAAAAGTTTAGTAGAGGAATTGTTAAAGAATGTGGAAGGAATAGAAGAGAAACACGCCTATAAAATAGCAGATATTCTGCCTACCCATGAGGATGATATCAAAACGCTGTTTGCAAAAGAAAGGCTTAATTTGAAAGGGGAGAGTATAAAAAAGATATTGGAGATTGTAGCTAAATATTTAGAATAGGGGGAGTGCAATGGAGGATTATGTATATGTTCTGGATTACTTGCCAGAAGGAAGAGGAGATGCCCCTTCTTACAAACGAATTCCAGTAGTTTATGGTCTGGGTGAGGATCAATTTACCATCTTAGAACTTCTTCCAAAAAGTGGTGTAACCTTTACAATTGGTGAGAGGATTTATGTTGGCAAGGATACAGAGAAGAGGAAGAAGATAGCAAAGATAAAGGGCAGAATAGACTATGACAGATTGACTGCTACTGCTCATGGAGAGATGCCCTATATTATAGAGGATATTGTAAAGGCAAACGAGGAGAGATTTGTCAAATTCTTCAATGAGGCTCCTGCAATCTCAACTAGATTTCATTCCCTTGAACTCCTTCCAGGTTTAGGTAAAAAGATTCTGTTTGAGATACTCGAAGAGAGGAGAAAAAAACCCTTCGAGAGTTTTCAGGATATTGCAAACCGAATACCATTTTTGAAGCATCCTGAGAAAATAATTGCAAAGAGGATAGAGATAGAACTCACAGACCCAACCCAAAAGTATCATCTATTTACCCGTCCGCCACCGAGGAGCCATGCGTAGAAAGCTGGGTCAACATCTACTGATCAACAAACATATTGCAGAGAGAGAGGTAAACTATGCTGGTATATCTAAAGAAGATGTGG
>CAYUOG010000138.1:0-2227 GCA_964446335.1 uncultured Thermoplasmatales archaeon | reverse complement strand
ATGTTGCTTGAGATAAAAGAGAAAGCAGAACTCATGGTTGACCTTGCCTATTCCTCACTTTTGTATGACAATGATGAGATTGCCAAGGAAGTTTATGAGCTGGAAGAGC
Organism: uncultured Thermoplasmatales archaeon; assembly: GCA_964446335.1. GTDB lineage: Archaea > Thermoplasmatota > E2 > DHVEG-1 > B18-G2 > CAYUOG01. Next base: position 2,118 of record CAYUOG010000138.1, on the reverse strand, counting down.
ATATTGATAAATTAAACGATGACCTGCAAGAGCTTGCAATAAGAGATGCCAAAAAAGGTGAGCTGGAAACCAATGAGGCTTTGGCTATAATACAGCTTGGCATCTCATCAGAATTGATTGCCGATGCTGCCAGGGATATAGCAGATATACAGCTTAGAGATGTGGAGATTCATCCTATATTGAGAGAGAGCATACTTGAATCAAATGAGGTGATTCTGAAAACAACGATATCTCCAGATTCTGTTTTAAAGGACAAAAAATTAGGAGATTTAAAACTCGCATCAGAGACAGGGATGTGGATCCTTGCTATAAAAAGGAATGGACGATGGATATATGATCCAGATAAGAGGGTTACACTCAAAGAAAATGATGTGATATTTGCGAAGGGTAACAAGGAGGGAAAGGACCATTTCATAGCCCTTGCAGAGGGAAGAGAAAAAATACTATGATAAAATCATTCTTCTATTATCCTTGCACCCTGCTGATCAATAGTACATCTAAAAACCTTGCCAAATACAGAAAGTGCTTTTGTTAGTTTTTCAGTTTCACCAATAGCAAAAATCGAGTTGCCAAGCATGCACATACTTGCTATTCCATAGTTATTCGCCATTTCTATAGCCTTCATTATTTTATCATCTGCAAGACCAACATTCCTCGCGAATCTGTAAGATTGTATAAGAAGGTTTTCTAAAGAGGGATTTTCCAGTAAAGAGGTCAAGCAGTATCTAGCATTTGTTCTTATTCTTTTTACTATCTCTGGGTTGTTCAGTATTTCAGATGTGGGGATCTTATTTCCTATCACACATACAACCACTTCACTATTTCCAGGTATATGTTCTATTTCACCCCATGGAGGAAGTCCCGGTGATTTTCTTATCTCTATACCACCAAAACTCTCTGCCAGAACATCGCCTAAACCAGTTCTATAGATCACCTCTGCATTATGGGCAGCTTCCAAAGCATCTATTCTGCTCAAACCAAATAATCTTGCAGTTGCCAGAGCTGCACTTAATGCTCCGGCACCACTCAATCCAAAACCCTGACTGAGTGGCAGAGATTGCACTATTTCTACCTTTATCTTTGACAGAGTATCTCCTATAAGATTCTTTATGGCAAGTTTTGTTGTATAGGCATCGACAGGTTTTTTGTTGATGTACACCCCTATACTTTGCTTATTTGAAGGAATAGCAGATACCTTTGTAGTAACTCCAAGTGATAGAGAAATACCGGCACCTCTCGAACCAGATTTCCTCGCATCTCTATCAAAATATGGATCAAAGAAACCTGTGATATGAGCGGGTGAAAAAGCCTTTATACTATTGATCATAGACTCTTCACACTCGTAATTATCTTCTCAGCAAGCAAACGTTTATTCCCTTTTATATGTAGGATTTTTTTATCTTTACCCACGATCCATATCTCACTGTCATCAGTACCAAAGGCAGATAAAGTGTTTGCAACCACCATATCAACACCGTTCTTATTCATAAACTCCATTGCTCTGCGCTCTATGTCTCTGCTTCTCTCTTCTGCCTTAAATGCTACTATCCTAGCCTTACGATTTTTCTTCCTTATATTAGATATTATGTAAGGTGCCTTAGTTAATTCGATTCTCAAATCTTCTTTATCAGAAGGTATTTTCCCATTGTGTTTTTTTGGTATGTAGTTTGCGAGGGCGGCACACACTATAACTACATTAAACCTTTCCAGTGAAGCACTATTAATCATCTTCAAAAGATCATTTACAGATTCAAACTCTTTAGTTTTTATGTAGGTAGGTACGTTTTCACTAACCCTTCCATGCCAGAGCTCAACATCTGCTCCCCTTTCAAAAGCATCTACTGCAAGAGCTATACTCATTTTGCCCGAACTTCGGTTTGTGAGGATTCTAATATCGTCTACAGCTTCTACACTTGCACCACCGATAATCAGAACATTTTTTCCTGCAAGATCGTTATTTCCTAAAATGCGTTTTACTCTTCCGACAATCTTATCTACTTCAGCTATCCTCAATTTGTCATCTTTTATCGATGGTTCTACAATATCAAACCTTCTCTTTGCCTCCTTTAAATGTTTGACAATGGCAGGATTTTTGTACATAGATAGATGCATAGCAGG
>CAYUOG010000137.1:0-2231 GCA_964446335.1 uncultured Thermoplasmatales archaeon | reverse complement strand
TTGAGAGCCGGTTCCCCTTCAGGGGAGCGGGAGTTCAAATCTCCCCCTCGGCGTATAATCGGTAGATTTTTGAAAGCAAGAGCGTTTTTTCCTAATATGATATCAATAGATCCATGGAGTTCAACAACCTACAAAGATTATGCACGATTGAGGGATGAGTTTGGCATCCAAGAATTCACAGAGGAGCTATGGAAAGATTTACCTCATCCTCACAGGTTGCTTAGGAGAGGCATAGTTTTTGGCCATAGAGACTTTGAGAGAATAAAAAGAGCAATAGACAAAAAACAATCTTGGGCAATTCTTACTGGCTTGATGCCCTCTGGAAGGATGCATCTTGGGCATAAGATGGTCATCGATGAGGTAATCTACTACCAGAGCATAGGTGCAGAGATATTCATTGCGGTTGCTGATATAGAAGCTTTTGCCACCCGCGGATATACTTTAAAGGAGGCTGAAGAAGTTGCATTAAAGGAGTACATACCGAACTATATAGCACTTGGATTAAAACCAGATAAATGCCAAATATACTTTCAATCAAAAAGGGAAGAGGTAAAGGACCTTGCTTATTCTCTCGGAAAAAAAATAAATTGGTCCCAGATGGTTGCAACCTATGGTTTTTCAGGTTCAACAAATATGACGCATATCTTTTCTCCATTGGTTCAAACAGGTGATATTTTACATGTTCAACTTGAGAAATATGGGGGTGTTAAACCAACGTTGGTTCCAGTTGGGGTTGATCAAGATCCACATCTTAGGCTATGCAGAGACATAGCCAGAGCGCATAGGTTTTTTAATGTCACATTGACTAAGGACGGAAGAATAGGAATATTCGTGAAGATTAATGAAAATGTAAACAAATTGCTGAATATTGCAGAAAAAAATGTAAAGGAAAGAGGTTTTCATAATGTCGAGAGAATCTCGAGATACAAAGCTCTATATCTAAATGATGCAAGTGCTAATGATATTGATATGATAGAAGACGCTCTCTCTACTGAGGAGGTTAAGCTGGGCGGCTACGGATTCATAACTCCATCCTCTACCTATCATAGATTTATGACAGGATTAACAGGGGAGAAGATGTCATCCTCTGTTCCCGAAAGTGCAATATTTTTATCAGATTCACCTAAAGAAGCAAAAAAGAAAATAATGAATGCAAAGACAGGAGGGAGGGTTACATTAGAAGAGCAAAAAAAATATGGTGGAGACCCTTTACATTGTATGGTATATGAACTGTTTCTTTACCATCTTATTGAAGATGATAAAGAGCTTGAGGAGATATACAACAGATGCAAAGACGGCGAACTCATGTGCGGAGAGTGCAAAAAGAAAGCTACCGAGCTTATAACAGAAATGCTTGCAGAGCTAAAGAAAAAGAGAGAATCAGCCAGAGAAAATATCTCTGATTATATAGCAAAAGATAATTGATTCTATAGAAAATTATATAAAATTGATTATATTATAATTTTTGGGTTAAATTGAAAGACGGCTATTTAGTTGCTGGCGGTTTGATTATATTTGCTTTAGGATTAGCTTCGCTATTTTCGTTTCTATATTTACCCTCATATCTCTTTATATTTCTACCAGTTTTAGGCTATACAGGAATTATTTTATCCCTCATTGGTCTTATTTTGATTTATAGTGTGACCTTTAGGGGACAAAGAAAAAGGAAGAAAAATGCCCCGAAGAGCAATGTGATGGAAAATCAAGAAAACAATAATGTAGATGAGTGGGATGTGCTTGATACACTGGAGTCAGAATATATTGCATGAATTATTTAATCTTGCTTTTGAGATTCTTTAGTGTTGTAGATAGATCATCAAGAGTTGATTCAATAGTGCCTAAAACCTCGTGAACCCTGTCTGTTGTCACAGCTCCACTTCTTGAAGGCTCTATTAGACCATCCTGCTCAAGTATTCTGAGGGAATACCTAACAGCATGTTGTGGAAGCCCAGTTTTTTGAGAAAGTTTGATTATACCGATGGGCTCGTTTTCCTTAACTGTCTTAAGAACATCAAGATGTCTACTTAAAATATTTACCTCATCCACAGTGGTATTAAGAAGTGCAGATCTCTTTCTCTCCAAATCATCACCTCCTTTGGTCATTGTTAACAAATGTAATGCGTTATTGATATATAATGTTTATTGTTATCATGGTACTTTATGTCTATAAGAATATAAGAGCAGTTGCAGTAGATGAAACAAAGGTAAAACTGGAAAATAATCAGATATAT
>CAYUOG010000136.1:0-2251 GCA_964446335.1 uncultured Thermoplasmatales archaeon | reverse complement strand
GAATCTTCTTCAGGCATATCAGACAATAGTGATGGTTCCAATGGTTACATTAGCTCTACATCTACCGAAACAATCAGTAGTACTACTGGCATGTCTAGTAGTACAACCACTAGGTCATCGGATGGGGGACAAACAACTGATGAATCAAAAAATACCACCAACTCAAATGGTGGAAAAGATGGAAATCTAGATCAGAAAAAAAATAAACTTTTATGGGTAGTAACTCCAGAAGGAGATAACGAATCCTTTGGCGGTGGAGGTAGTGGCACATTGGATGGTAGTGAAAGAGATAATGATACATCTGATGGCTATAGCGCCGATGTTTGGTATACCTACTATGAGGGAGAGAGAGTAAATATCCCTCTGTCGCTTTGTGCAGCATTTGACCTTAATATTATAGCCGTAGAAAAGATAGAAACAGTGAAAGGTGGTGAATTCTTTGATATTGCGCCACACTACGGAGGGCTGGATATTGCTGATTTAGTAATATTGGCAGATATTGGTTATCATCTATTAGTTATTAGATTTGTAGTTAAGGGTTTGGTAGCAATAGGTAAAGGCCTTTTGATACCTTTATTCTTTGAAAAAATAATAAACTTGGGATATGAATTAGCTATTAAATATTTTATAACACCTTTATTTGGAGCTACAACTCTCATGTTTATAAAAGAGATACGTTCTCCTGGTTGGCTATCTAATACGCTTCTACCTGCATTTGGAAATTGGACTATAAAAGCATTGAACTGGACAGTTAATAAATTTATACCTGCACTTGCAAAGTTCCTTATAAATAAAGCATTTCCTGTGATTATAGAAACCCTTGGAAGTGTGACTTTATTCGTTTACGATCTCCTCATGGGCGTTAATGTGACCAAAATTATACAATTTATAGGAACTGCTGGAAGAGAATTCTATAATCTCACTTATTATCTTGCTGTAAATATAATTGGTGGTAGAGAATTCCTGATCACCAACGGTCGAACAGCTATTGCGAACAAGACACATATATTTGATATAATGGAAATGAGCCCGTTAAATGCTCTCATAAAGAAAGATTGCGGTTCAGGATATGCAATTATTAATATATCAACATCTAGTGCAAGCCGAACTCGAGATGTAGTGAGGGTAGGAATAATCATCAAGGATGGAAAACGACCGGGAGGTGGTGGTAATGATAGTGGAAACCACTATAGGTCATTTACCAGCTCTTATGCTACTACTTCAACTAATCTGAATGGTTTAAGCTATAATGAAGGATATAGCGAGGGATATAGTGCTGGATATGCTGCTGGTTACAATGCAGGATATAACGCCGCTGGTACAGAATCAGCATCATCTAGTTCAAGTAGCAGCTCAGATAGTGAATCTAGTAGCAGTTCATCATCAAGCTCCGATTCGGAAAGTTCTGACAGTTCCAGCTCAGATAGCGGTTCAGCCAGTGGATCAAGTAGTGGTTCAGATGGAACTTCAGAATCTAGTAGCGATGTTCCTTCAAATGAGAGACCTATTGCCATAATAAATGGACCCTCCTCTGGAAAAGTAGGAGAAACTCTCACTTTCACAGCAGATGATAGTTACGATCCTGATGGAACTATTGTTCAGTATGACTGGTGGTACAAAGGAATATGGCACAATAATAAAGGTAGCTCAATCCAAATAACATATTATACCTATATACCCCATACAAAAACTATAAAACTAAGAGTGCATGATGATGATGGAGCCATCAGCAATGTCACCATCACCACATGTTACATTACTCTTCTATAAAAAATATATTATAAGCTCGCCATGAGTTATAAGTGTGTCAACACGATAGACTATCCTAAAAATATTTAGATAAAACTTAATTTTATATACTGCCAATATTATATTTATTGCTGCTACATGAATAAAAGAGATTTTCCTATAATAGAACTCGAAAATGTTACAAAAATCTACAAAGAATATGATATTCAGGTTGTTGCACTTAAGGACGTTTCTCTTAAAATCTTTCCAAAAGAGTTTGTATCTATTGTAGGTCCTTCTGGATGTGGAAAAACGACTCTTCTCCACTGTATGGGCCTTTTGGATAGACCCACAAGTGGCAGAATATACATCGAGAAAAAGGATACTTCTCAACTGAGTGGAAAGGAAGTGGCTCTGTTTAGAGGAAGAAGATTGGGTTTTGTATTTCAAAACTACAATCTCATACCAAGATTAACTGTTTTGGAAAATGTTATACTGCCTGGACTGATAGCAGGCAAGAGAC
>CAYUOG010000135.1:0-2273 GCA_964446335.1 uncultured Thermoplasmatales archaeon | reverse complement strand
ATGCAATGGCTCATCTTAATGATGGAAAAATTACTACAAGCACTGCATCTGGCAATTATTTAGTTCCACTACAGCACTTCCATTTTCATACAACAGCAGCATCAGGGAGCGTATCAAGGATCGTTATCTCATGGAATGGTTCTTTTAACTCTGGTTCTGTAAAGGTGTTTGCATGGGATTACTCGGCTAGAAACGGGAAAGGAATGTGGAAACGCATAGGTAGTTTTATCACAACTGGAGAGAACAATATCATTCTATCAGCATCTTCATCAAACTATGTGAGCAATACTGGAGACGTTGACATAATATTAGTGCCAGCATTAAACTACCTAAAACCACCGACAAAGGTAACAACCGATTACATATCTATAGAAATAAAAGCAGTTCAGTATCGCCCAAGTGCTTTTCTTATAACCAAGCCAATTGAACCTGCTCATATCTGGAGATGGGAGAGTGTATTATGGAACGGAACTACTCCAAATGGTACAAGAATAAGGTGTCAGATACTCTATGAAAATGAGAGCATCATAGATTCAATTGAAGGGAATAATAGAGGTTTCACAGATTCTCCATTGTCTTTATCCATGCTGTCTGGGAGTTCGTATAAAAAGATACGTTTGAAATTCTATTTAGAGACACAAGATCAGAGGTTTGCACCTGTTTTGTCAGATTATACCTTGCTGTGGCAGTTGGAGGATAAAAAATGGAAAGATAGCCTAACCGCCTCTAGAATAGAGGAAAGGACCAATAATAGTATAGTATCTATACCAATAAATCTACCCCAAGGATACTGGTGGAACAAATTCTATGCAGATTATAATGGAAGCATTACATTCAAAATCTTGGATGAAAACAAGAAAGTATTGATGGACAACATAGAGCCTGGAGATAATTTATCTGCACTATGCACAAGAACGATCAGACTGTATGCAGAGCTTGATAACAATGCAAGCATAGAAACCTGGAGTGTAACTTTCGAGGAAAGCAAGGATGCACCAGAATTTAGGCATTTTACCTCTGAATTTGTAAATAATCCCAAGGTAAGCTTTACCATCAATGCAACTGATGATGAACCTGGATTATTGCCATCTTCTGCCAAGTATAAGTTAGAATATAGAAAGAATGGAACAAGCGTAATTTTTGTATCTTCCTGGCTCCCTGCCAAATGCTCTGGAGATAATTGCACTAAAGAAGTGCAGATAACCACACCGAAGATAAATCTGTTTTATGAACCTTCCATTGAAGATATTCTTGATTTACATGGAGAAAAGAATCTTTCTCTCTATTCTGTGCGGTTTTACATAGAGGATATGGCAGGTAATGCTGGAGAAAGTGAGAGGTACAGGATATCTATAGACACCACACCACCATCATCACATCTGATCGAAACTGAAGATATTGCCTTCAAGCACAGGTATGAAAGCGTAGTAATAAAGGCATGGGCTGATGATGATAAAACAGGCATAGCAAGTGTTGCTCTCTATTTTGCTTATTCCTCTGATAACAAAACCTTCGATGAATCACAGCTCTATGATGTAGATACTGCACCACCATGGGAATGGGCATTTACCCCGGAGAAAAGCGGCTATTATAGGTTATTCCCTGTTGCAACGGATAATGCAGGAAACAGAGAGGATCTAAAAAGCAATGGTCTTACTCTACTGTTTGATATTAATAATCCCTCTAAACCTATATTTGACAGCAAGATACTCTGGCTTACATCCAATAGCATAGATTCCGTCAGATTTGAAGATGATTTTAAATTGAGTAGTATAGAATATAAACTAAAAGATGAACGCATTTGGCATAAGATTGCAGATAACCTGAACAGTTCATTTTACAATGGAACCTGGAGACTTTCAGATATAGACTGGGAGAATATGGAAGACGGTATTCAGTATCTAGTCTATTTCAACGTAACTGACATTGCTGGAAACAGATATGTAACGCAGGATGACAGTGATGCCCTCATCATAGCGAAGGATACAAGATTTCCAATAGCTCAGATAGATAGAGTTGAAACATGGCAATGGAAAATACCTTTTGAGATAACTACCTATGCCACCGACGTAGGTAGTGGAATAAAAAGTATCTCTCTGTACTATCAGCACTCTCCAGACAACAGAACTTGGAGCGAATGGAGGCTTTATAACACCACAGACAAAGAAGGAGAGCAGGTATGGAAATTTTCGGCACCTGATGGAGACGGATACTACAGGTTTTACATAGAGGTTGTGGACCGGGCAGGCAATGTAAAAACTTCAGATTATATT
>CAYUOG010000134.1:0-2275 GCA_964446335.1 uncultured Thermoplasmatales archaeon | reverse complement strand
ATCTCTGGGTTTTCCATCTCTTCATCGGTCATTGAATCCATGATGTATTTGAAACGTTGCAGTTTTCTCTGTGTTTCTTCCATATCAACATTTTTCATTTTACCCGGAAAATTTCCCGGTAAAAGTTCACTGAGTTTCTGTAAAGGTCCCATTCCAGAGAGCATATCCATCTGATCATACATATCCTTGAGAGTGAATTTTCCAGACATAATGCGATTTGCCAGTTTCTCAGCATCTTTGCCTTTTGCACTTTCTTCTGCCTTTTCAAGCAGGGTTTGAATATCTCCCATTCCTAGAAGACGGGAGATAAACCGAGAGGGATCAAAGGGTTCAAGATCTCCAAAATGTTCACCAGTACCTATGAAAACTATAGGAGCGCCTACCTCAGCGGCTGCACTTAAAGCTCCTCCTCCCTTAGCAGTACCATCAAGCTTTGTAAGTACTATTCCAGTTATTCCAACAGCATCATGAAAAGCCTTTGCCTGGGATTTAGCTTGCTGACCGACAGCAGCATCCATAACAAGTAACTTCTCATCAGGTTTTATTGCTGCGAATATTCTTTTCATTTCATCTATCAAATCATCTTCAAGCTTATGTCTCCCAGCAGTATCTACAATAATAACATCTGCACTTCTCCTGAAATGCTCCAGACCATTCTTTACAACCTTCACAGCATCCTTTGCGCCTTTTTCGCCATAGAATGGTACTTCCACCTTATCTGCAATTTGTTTGAGCTGATCATAGGCTGCAGGTCTGTGAATGTCACCAGCTATAAGAGCAGGTCTCAACCCCTTCTTTTTGAAGTATTGAGCCAGCTTACCACAGGTCGTTGTTTTACCCTGTCCATACAGTCCAACCATCATTATTATCTGCTTTTTTACAGGTAAAGTTCTCTTGCTACCTAAAAGTGCAACAAGCTCTTCATAAACTATCTTGATGACGTGCTCCCTTGCACTCATGCCAGCAGGTGGTTTCTCAGTTAAAGCTCTCTTCTCTATCTTTTTTGAGAGCTGCAATACCAGTTGAACATTTACATCTGCCTGAAGAAGAGCTCTCTGTATATCTCTAACTACTTCTTTCATCAGCTTTGCGTCTACAGTGACTGCACTTGCTATCTTTTTTAGAGTATCTTTGAGTGATTTTCCAAGATTATCAAGCACCATTCAATCTACAATAGAAAAGCAGACATTAAAAGCTATCGACCCTTTTGTGGATGAATCTTTGAAAATATCCTCCTGATCTCCTCTTCCATCTGGTTTATTTCTATTTTTTCTCTCTCCTTCCTCGTTTCCTCGTTTCTCACTGCCTCTCTATGTTCTTCGTCTCCAGCTCTTCCCTTCAATCTTCTGGAGAGGTTCTTTATTGCCTCCTCTGGTCCGTAGCAAATAAGCGTATCCCCTCCAAGAATTTTTATACTTCTGTCTGGAGCTCCTATAAACTTCTCCTTCTCTCCAACCTTCCTGTATATCGCCAGAACTATGACTCCTTCTTTATCAAGCCCGAGTTCTTCTAATGTTTTATCTCTCAACCAGCTACTTCTCTTTATCTTAAATTCTCCTATAGAGTAACCTTTACTCAACCCCAGAATCTGTTCATAATCGTAGATCCTAAGCCTTGTAAATCTCTCCAAAGCTCTTCTAATCAGCCATCTCATTCCCTTGTTTATCATCTTTGAACGAGCAAAGAGAAATATTGCAAACAGACCTATGACAAGCCATATTGCTCTGGTAGTAAGTTCTCCACCACTCCGACCAACAAAAGTCAATATGAGAGTTGCCATTGCAGAGGCTATTCCAATGTTTCCAATAAAGATGAGTGTTCTTATTATCTTCCTTCTCACTGGATGGGAAACCACATACTCTGATTCTGATGTTGTAAATCCTGTACCAGAAAATGCAGATTGTGCTTGGAATATAGCTGTCTCCTTCGATAATCCTGTCATTTCCAATGCAACTGCACCTATTCTAACTACAATTATAGAAGTAAGTATAACCACCAGTAAGGATATTACTGCTATCATCTCTCCTTTTGGTAAAAGGTCTTTATTTAGATTAATTTTGTGGAGAAATGCAGTCTCTTTATGCGAGAGGCTTTTGTTATCTCTGGGTTTTCTATCTCTTCATCAGTCATTGAATCCATGATGTATTTGAAACGTTGCAGTTTTTGTCTTTCTTTCATATTAACATTCTCTGTCTTCTTGAGAAGTTTATTGATGATAACTCATTTTATGATAGATTCATAAACAAGGTCTTTGATGAATTTCTTTTCCCAGTAT
>CAYUOG010000133.1:0-2345 GCA_964446335.1 uncultured Thermoplasmatales archaeon | reverse complement strand
AGCCACTTTTTGCTTCACAAGTAGTAGTACCATGTTTGAGCATATTGTCAAGGCGTTTTTTACTCTGCTCAATTAAACTCGCTTCAGATGCTTTTTTGGTTTCAGTAACAGTATAAAAAATTCCACCGCCTTTCTTCAAGATATCCATGTAGCTAAAACCTCTGAGTTTCATATCAAGTTCAAATTCACGGGAACCAGAAAAAACAAGATGAGTATGTGGATCAACAAAGCCGGGAATAACGGTTTTACCTGAAGCATCTATGACCCTCTTTGCACTGTAACCGTTGCATTTTCCAACATCAATAATCTTTCCATCTTTTATGGCTATAGATGCATTTTTTATGACTGCTAACTCGTTCATCTCCTCTTTTCTCCGAGGAACCTTAGAACCTTGCAGAGTAACGACTTCACTGGCGTTTTTAATCAAAACATCAACATTATCTGTCATCTTCCCAAACCGTTAAAAGAGGAAGCTTGATTAAGGTTTTGCGGTGAAAAACATGAAAAAACTCGTGGAATGTGTCCCCAACTTCAGTGAGGGAAAAAGGAAAGAGGTTATAGAAGCAATTATAAATGAGGTTAAAAAAAGAAAGGATGTTGAAATCCTGGATTACTCTTCTGATCCTGACCACAACAGAACAGACATAACCTTTGTTGGAGAACCTGAGGCTGTAAAAAATACTGCTCTTGCACTTGCATTGAAATGCGTAGAACTTATAGATATGAACAAGCACAAGGGAGAGCATCCAAGGATGGGAGCGATCGATGTTGTTCCTTTTGTACCAATATCTGGAGTTACAATGGAAGAATGCGTTGAACTTGCCCACAGTTTTGCTAAGGAGTTTTCTAAAAAAACGAATGTACCCTGTTTCATGTACGAGGAGGCTGCAACAAAACTTGAGAGGAAGAACCTTGCTGATGTTAGAAGAGGAGAGTTTGAAGGGTTGAAAGAGGAGATTGGCAAAAACCCTGAGAAAACACCAGATTATGGTCCAAACAGGATTCATCCAACTGCTGGAGCAACAGCAGTAGGCGCAAGATTTTTCCTAATAGCCTTTAACGTTAACCTTGGAACCTCAGACATAAACATAGCAAAAAACATAGCAAAAGCGGTTAGGCACAGCAGCGGAGGTTACAGGTATGTTAAAGCCATGGGTTTTGAGATAAAGGAGAGAGGTATAGTTCAGGTTTCTATGAATCTTGTAAACTACCAGAAAACACCTATGTTCAGGGTATTCGAGACCATAAAAAATGAAGCAGCAAGGTATGGAGTACCTGTTATTGGAAGTGAAATCATAGGACTCGTACCTATGGAAGCACTGGTAGATGTTGCAGACTATTTTTTGAGACTGGAAAACTTCTCGATCGATCAAGTTTTGGAGAAGAGATTGCTTTCATTGGAGTGATAACATGAAAAAACTGGTAGATTTAAAGGTAAAATCGTTTCTAGATGAAGTTGCATCAGAGAGTCCTGCGCCGGGTGGAGGAAGCGTTGCTGCACTTGCTGGAGCATTAGGCGCTGCACTTTCAGCAATGGTATGCAATTTAACATTGAACAAAGAGAAGTTTGCATCTGTCCATGATGAAATAGAAGAGGTACTTGAGCGATGTGAGCATACCAGAGAGAGACTGACTGACATCATTGACAAGGATACAGAGGCCTTTAACAAGGTTATGGATGCAATCAAACTTCCTAAGGGTACGGAGGAAGAGCAGAAAAAGAGAAAAAAGGAGTTACAGAAGGCGCTTAAAGGCGCTGCACTTGTTCCATTAGAAACAGCGCGTTTGTGTGCAGAGGTTATTGAGCTCTCTAAAGTTGTGGCACAGAAGGGCAATCAAAATTCGATAACAGATGCTGCATCATCTGCGATCATAGCAGAGGCTGGTTTCAGGGCAGCAATACTAAATGTCAAGATAAATCTAGCATCAATAAAAGACAAGAAATTTGTTGAAGAGATATCTTATGAGATAGAGATGATCGAAAAAAACATGGAAGATGGAATTAAGGAAGTAATGGATATAGTTGGATCTCGAGTTTAAGTTATACTCTATAGTAATACTCTCCTATTTCTCTCTGCTGTCTGTCAATATAAGAACCTGGTTTATTTACCCTTGGCCTTTTTGTATCCTCATCTCTTCTAAATGTAATATCTACGGATTTAAGGAATAGATTCATACCTTCGTGCAAACTAAAGGGACCTCTACCAATCCCCTCCTTCCCTGGAGTCCCTTCAAATACCATAAGAGCATCGCTTATCATATCTATAAAGTAGACATCATGATCAACGATAAGTGCAGATTTACCGAGTTTTTCTATAACTCTCCTGATTGTTCTGGATGCAAGC
>CAYUOG010000132.1:0-2359 GCA_964446335.1 uncultured Thermoplasmatales archaeon | reverse complement strand
GAGAATGCTATTAAGAAAAGACCTCTAAATAAATATTTCTTCAAGAAGAGTTTACTTTTAAAAGATATTTTATCCTTCATAATTTTTCTCCCCTTTTAGATTTAGATAATGGAGAGTTTTTAAATCTTATTCTTTTCTGATTGTCTCTTCAATTTGTAGACGTATATTCTGTACATGTCAACAATTTTACCTTTTTATTTCTACTTTCTATCTCAAAAGAAGAAAGAGATGAGAAGTATATTGAGTTGCACATAAGTTTCTGTCCAAAAACATATATAAAACCTGTTTTCTATAACTACACGAAAGATAGGATATGAAAGCAGAAGAAAAACCTCCTAATAGCATTGCTAAACGATTCGTAGAGATTGAAGCAGGATGTGTACACTATGGAGACAAAGGAGATAAGAATAGAGGATACTCCAAACATCTCCATAGTGGATACTCTCAAGGGCTGGTTCTCTAAGGAATTTAAGGAACCTTTTGTTTCTCTTTTTCTATGTACAACTGGAGATCTCTTGACAGGAATAGCAATGGGTATCTTTACTTCGAATCTCAAGATGTTGCCTGCATTAATAATTCTCATACCTGCAGCCATAGGTATGAGAGGAAACATCTTTGCATCTTTAGGCTCAAGACTTGGAACCTATTTGCATACTGGTCAAATAACTCCAGATTTTAAGAAAAGCAGAATATTAAATCAAAATGTATCTTCATCTGCTACGCTGACTCTAATAACGAGTATATATCTTGGGATACTTGCTGCACTTGTTGCCGGCATCATTGGCTTAGAGGCAGATGTTGTAGATATGTTGCTGATCTCTACAGCGGCAGGCTTTCTATCTGCAGTTATTATGTTGATATTTACAGTAGTAATAGCATTTCTCAGTTACAGACGAGGATGGGATCCAGACAATATGACTGCACCACTGATAACTCTAGTTGGGGATATGCTTACCTTGCCATTTCTATTTGTCTCTCTTATTTTTGTTCTAGGGATTACCTATGAGATAAAGATGATGTTTCTTGCCGTGATAGTAATACTAACCCTAATCACAATTCCCTATTCTCTTTCAGAGAAATCAAAACCCTATTATAGTAGTATATTAAGGGAAAGTCTTCCGGTATTGTTGGTGTGTGGATTCCTTGGCATATTTTCTGGAGCTATATTGGGCGGCAGGATTGAGGGATTGATAGCTGTACCAAGTATTCTCATAATGCTACCAGCATTCCTTGAGGATGGTGGAGCAATTGGCGGGATATTGGCAGCGAGACTATCATCATCACTGCATCTTGGTAGTATAGAGACAAAGAAAGGTATTCCAAAGAATGTACTAAAGATGTTTGTTACCATGCACATTCTTGGCATAATAATATTTACAATGGTAGGCAGTTTTGCCTACATCATAGCAAAATTCCTTGGCATATCTTCTCTACCACTTCATCTGACAATAGCAGTTGCACTATTGGCCGGTGAGATGCTGATAGTGGTGGTAAATCTGATAGCATATTATATATCCATAATTTCCTTCAAAAGAGGGGTTGATCCAGATAATGTAACAATACCAACTATAACAAGTACAATAGATCTGATCGGAACAGCATGTTTGATTGCAGTGCTTATCATTATGGGAATGATATAGAAAAGCAATACGACATGTATTTAAATGTATATGAAGATAAAAGGGTGAAAAATGAGAGAAAGCATGCCAAAATGGAAAAAAGAGGAACTTGAGGAAGTGGAATACGAACCAAAGAGCATAAAAGAGATTCTCGTAGAGATGAAGAACATTTCAGAGCTGATAGTTGACCTTGCTTACTCCTCTCTCCTATTTAACAATAAGGAAATTGCTGAGGAAGTAAAATATCTAGAAGCAAGGATGGACACGCTGAATTATGAGATAAGACTTATAGCTATGCTGGCTGCGAGAAGCAAGGAGGATGCAGAGAAGCTTACAAGTATATTACAGATAGCAGAGGCGGCCGAAACCATAAGTAATGCGGCAGGGGATATAATAAAGATACTATCTATAAAACTGGATCATCCAATACTTCCAAGATTGATAAGAGAATCTGACGAATCCATAAGGAAATTTGTTGTGAGCAGCGAATCTATAGCCAAAGATAGAGAGCTTTCTCAGTTTCATATTCCTTCTGAAACTGGAGTTAGAATTATCACAATTCGGAGAGGAAACAGATGGATCTATGCACCCGGTAAGGGAGAATCACTTAGGCCAGGAGATATGGTTATAGGAATTGGTCCAAAGGAGGGGCTTGATAGACTTGGAGAATTACTTGAGGGTAAAAGGGAGGTGCTGTGATGAGTGAGGAAGAGGCTGAGGAAATGTTGCTTGAGATAAAG
>CAYUOG010000131.1:0-2383 GCA_964446335.1 uncultured Thermoplasmatales archaeon | reverse complement strand
ACTTTTATTAAACTGAGGTTTAATAATAGTAAAGTTTAAAGATAACTTTTTAGATACAGTCATGTACGTTGAAAGAGAAATCAAAACGAGATTTAATAAAATATCAGAGAATTATGGAATAGTTGCTCTGGTAGGTGCACGACAATCTGGAAAAACCACCTTCTTAAAGAGACAGATGGGGGGATACAAATCATCCTATGTTGTGTTCGATGATCCTGATGCACGAGAGCTTTTTGATGAGGACATTAAAAAATTTGAAATGCAATATTTAGAGGGATATGATGTGGGGATATTGGATGAGATACAGTACTGCAAAGATGCTGGAAGTAAGCTAAAATATCTTGTGGACAAGGGAAGGAAGCTATGGATAACTTCTTCCTCCGAAATATTGCTATCAGGGGAGGTATTATCTTTCTTAGTTGGTAGAGCATCAATATTGCGACTTTATCCATTCTCATACAATGAATTCTTACTTGCAAAGGGAATTAAATCTCTCACTTCCAGTATTTTGAAGAGAAGTATATGGGAGCACATGGAGTATGGAGGGTATCCCAAAGTCGTGTTAGCCAAGGATATAGAGATGAAAAAAACTATTCTCAGAGATTTATACGAAACCATGTTACTTAAAGATATTTCAAAGACATTTTCCATTGATGATTTATCTACATTAGAGGATCTTGCAAGATATCTTTCCTCATCAATAGGAAATGTTATTTCGTATACAGATATTTCGAACTCTCTCAACATATCTTTTCAAACTGTAAAAAAATATATTGACGCAATGGAAAAAAGCTATCTTGTCATGAGAATTTCTCCATATCATACAAATGTAAGAAAAGAAATCTCTAAACAACCAAAGATATATTTTGTTGATGTAGGCCTAAGAAATGTTATAAACAGATGGTCCGGTAGAGATGGTAGATTATTTGAAAATTATGTATTTACGGAGTTATTGAAATTAGGTAAAAAACCTAAATATTGGAGAAAGAAATCTAAATTAGAGATTGATTTTGTAGTGGAGCATAACAACCGTATAGTGCCCATTGAGGTGAAACTACGACCGGATAAAGTAGAGAGGAGTTTGAGATCTTTTATATCTCAATACAAGCCAAAAACTGCGTTTATAATTGGATACAATGTTGACCACAAAGAGGAGAATATAGACGGTTGTAAAATTATATCCTCTGATATAAGATCCCTTTATGAATATTTTTCAAGTAAACCAGATGAAATCCAATAGCAAGGGAAAAATATCCGAACCATAACAATAAAACTGATAAAATGTTGTTCAATAAAAAGATTATAAGATCACCAAAAGGTGGCATTTTTAAAAATACAAAACTATCTGCTATTATAATAATTGCAGAAACGATGATTAATAATCCAGCAGATGATATATTCATATACCTATGTTAGAACCGTTTCATAGTATAAAAACTTATTTTATACGATTATATTCGAGAAATATTTATATATCAAACTTGTATATAATTTATATTAGAGGGAAGTTTCATGAGAAAAATAAAGCAGTTTCTAATAATCGGTACTGTAATGCTAATTGCTGTAGATTTTTATCCATTGATTGGAGCAGAGCAGTTAGAAGGAAGTATAGACGTAGATGTGAGGGATTATATAGGTGTGGTGTGTCCAAAAATAAACATAGAGAATCAGAACATTTCTTTTGCAGTTGAAAATATAAGCGATGATAAAACCACTTACATGGTTAACGATACGTTGGAGATAACCCTAACTGTTAACGACACAAGTGGAAGAAGTTCTTTCATTCTACCTAGGTCTGTATTTTACAGCGTTTTCATAACCAGGGACGTATCCGATGCCGGTCTATTTCCAATATTTGGTATATTTAGAAGGCTAATGCCTGTAAAATGTTTATTTAGGTCGATAAATGTTGTAAATTCAACACTTGGAGGAAAGAAAAACAGTACAATAGTTATACCAGTGCAATATACTCTTCCAAAAGGAAACATATCTAACGAGAACTTGACGCTTTACATAATTGTGACGGGATTTCTACCAGGAAATGTGAATGGATTTCACAACTTTCCAATAGTTGCCTACAAGAAAATCACACTTGCAGTTACATATATCTATTAAAATTCTTTATTTTTGGATATTCGCTATATTTAAAAAGTCACTATCTCATTCTCTACTAGAGGTGGTACGATAGAAATCTCTTCATTGCTGGATATTGCGAGATTTATAGCAGGAGTAGCAATATTGGGTTATGCTTCCTATACAGATATTAAAACTAGAATGGCATCAAATGTTCTCTGGATCATAATGGGATTACTTGGTGCTGTACTACTTGTTATACAGTACTTCACTGTTGGCATAGAAAATCCAATTCAACTGCTCTTCATAC
>CAYUOG010000130.1:0-2440 GCA_964446335.1 uncultured Thermoplasmatales archaeon | reverse complement strand
AAATCTGAGTATGCTGACAGAGAAGATAAGGCGTGGTATATAGACTTAAAAACATTTGGAGTTTCTGGGAGAAATACTAAATTCTTTTTCACAAGAAGTGATGGTACAACTCTCTATGCTACTCGAGACATTGCCTATCACCTATGGAAGGCAGAACATGCAGACATGCTTCTCAATGTCCTTGGAGAAGATCATAAACTGGAGGCAAGGGAAGTACAGATAGCCCTTGAACTTCTAAATGCCAAGGTAATACCAAAAGCAGTGTTCTATGCATTCGTTACCCTGCCTGGTGGAAAGATGTCAACGAGGCGAGGAAGAGCAGTATATCTTGATGATCTCATAGATGAGGCAGTAGAAAGGGCATATGCTGAGGTAAAGAAAAGGAGAGAGGAGTTGCCTGAAGATAAGATAAAAAATATTGCGGAGATAGTTGGAATAGGTGCAGTTAGGTATAATATAATAAAGGTTCAGCCAGAGAAAGAGATAGTATTCAAATGGGAAGATGCACTCAACTTTGAAGGAAACTCTGCACCGTTTATACAGTATGCCCATGCAAGAGCATGCAGTATATTAAGAAAAGAAGAGGCGCCAGAATATGCACATACAAACCTTTTGTCATATGAACAAGAGGTTAAACTTGTTAAGATTCTTGCACGTTTTCCAGAGGTCATAGGTATGGCATGCAATAGCAATAAGCCAAATCTTGTAGCAAATTATCTTTTTGATCTTGCCTCTCAATTCAACCAATTTTACAGAGATTGTCCAGTATTGAAAGCAGAGAACAGTTCTCTAAAAAAAGCTAGACTTGCGCTCGTTGATGCAACTCGTATAACACTTAGAAATGGCTTAAGTATATTAGGGATAAAGGCACCAGAGGAAATGTAATGGTAGAGTATAGGTGGATATCTTGTGATTCCATCATTAACCAAATAGTTGGAGAGGATAGATTATTTTTTGGAAATTACACCCTCGATCCCTATCAGAAGTGTGATATTGGTTGCATATACTGTGATGCATCTGATGAGGTAGTTTATATAAAATCCAATGCTATTGAGATATTAGAAAGGGAGATAGAAAGAATCGGGAATGGAATAGTAATAATTGGATCTACTGTAGATCCGTATCAAATGATTGAAAAGGAGCAAAGGTTAACTCAAAGAGTAATTGATATACTCGTAAAACAAGGCATTAAATTTCACATACTTACTAAATCAGATCTTGTATTGAGGGACTTGCCTCTGTTTAGAAAATATAAAAACGCAGGTATTACGATTAGCATTTCAACTCTTAATAAGACCTATGCTAAGATGTTAGAACCAAACGCTCCTTCGCCAGAAAAAAGACTTGAAACAATAAAAAAACTTTCAGAGAATGGAGTAAACGTTGGTGTTGCAATTATGCCCTTTTTACCACTTATAACTGAGGTAGAAATAGATGAAATTATCAGATTATCAAAAAAGGCAGGAGCAAGGTATTTGATTTATGAATATCTTGAGCTCAAAGGTGATTATAAAGAAAAATTCCTAAGTTTTGTAAGGAAGTTTATTCCTCAACATTTTGAACTCTACGAAAGATTATATGAAAACAACTACAAACCAGAAAATTATAACATAGAGAAAAAAATAGAAGTATACTGCAAAAAACATAATATGAGAATCGGTTTCAGGGATATCAATGAGGGATGATCTAAGAAAAATTCTTGAAAAACAACATTATGCCATAGTTGGTAAGCATTCAGGAGTAAAGCTATGTCATTGGATGAGACAAAGTTTACTGTTTGGAAGGGAATGTTATAAACAAACATTCTATGGCATACAAACTCATAGATGTCTTCAAATGACACCCACAATAAATCAATGCACCCAAAACTGTTTATTTTGCTGGAGATACCAGGAGTTTACAGAGAAAGAGATTAAAGAGCCAGATGATCCAGAATTTATACTGGAAGAATCCATAAAGGCTCAAAGGCGACTTATAACTGGGTTTAAGGGCGATAAAAGGTGTGACCAGAGAAAATGGAAAGAAGCAAACGATCCAAAACATGTTGCCTGTTCTTTAACCGGAGAGCCTACACTTTATCCAAGACTTGGTGAATTCTTTGAGGCTTGTCATAAGAGAGGAATGACCACCTTTTTGGTCACAAACGGAACAAACCCAAAGGCGCTAGAAAATCTTGATCCTCTTCCAACCCAACTCTATGTTTCAGTAGTTGCGCCAAATAAGGATATCTATAAAAAACTATGCAGACCTCTTATTCCCGATGGATGGGAAAGATTGCAGGAAACTTTAGCCCTATTGCCCTCTCTTGATACAAGAACCGTGATAAGACACACTCTTGTGAACGGCTGGAATATGGATGAGAAGCATATAGAAGAATATGCAAAACTCGATGAAAAGGCATCTCCACTTTTCATTGAGCCAAAGGGCTTTGTTCTCGTCG
>CAYUOG010000129.1:0-2463 GCA_964446335.1 uncultured Thermoplasmatales archaeon | reverse complement strand
CCAATTGGTCCAGTATATTCATAATACGAGCCATATACTACCTTAGGTGCACCTAGCCAACCAAACAACCATCCCAATATGGTAAGTGGCAAAAAGGTTATTATCGATTGCAGAGCATGGAACCTAACAAACTTGTTCTCCTTCTCCAGAAAGTAGAATATTATTCCTGTCAACCAAGTAAGTACATAGCATAGAAGTCCCGCTATATTCTCCTCCATATTCATAGATGTTTTTGCCATAACTTCACCTCCTCTTATATCCTAGCAGAGGGAAGATTTTTCTACTATTTATTAGTTTCGCTTTAAATGTTATTTTTGTCAATAAAAGTAGTTTTACAGATGCATCCTATACGCCATCAGAAGATAGACTAAACAATCTCTGAGAAATCCATTGAATTTATTTGTACAAAAATCTCTTATGACCTCTGGAGATTGCAACCTATCATCAAAGTAAAAATGAGATATAGCCTTTCTTACTCCAAGATCACCTGCAGGAATCACATTTAACCCCATACTTGCAACCATTACAAGCTCTGCAGACCATTTGCCTATACCTCTAAAAGATGTTAATATCTCTATAATCTCCTCGTAATCTCTACCTCTAAGTCCTTCCGGATCAAAGCCCCTAGTTACTTCCAAAGAGAACTCTTTCACATAACTTGCTTTCCTTGAGCTTAACCCAAAACTTCTTAACTTTTTTTCATCTAAACTAGCTATGGTTTCAGCATCAGGGAAATCATAAACATAGCAATTATCAAACCAAATCCTGTTACCACAATCCTCCACAAGTTTCGCTGTCATCATCTCGGCAACCCTAAGGGAGATCTGCTGTTGAATGATGGCTTTGATTATGCCTTCATATACGGTAGCAGACATTAAGCCTGCTCTACCAAAGCCATAAAGATTTCTTTTTATTCTCCTAAGCACGGCATCATTGTCCATGAACTCGTAGAGCTCCTTTACATCTCCCAAACCATGAAAATTTAGTACAAATTTCTCGATTTCTTTTTTCTCATCCATCGAAATTTCGGTAGAAGTAATTGTCAATATAGGTTTCTCTAAACCATTTTTGATTTCAACTTTGATTGGTATCAATCTATCATTTAATCTTAGCGCCCTCAACCACTTTCCATCTCTAATCAGGCACGGTGTCGGTCTTTCTGGTAAAACAGAAAAAGCAAGTTTTAAGTTCCAATTTAGTGGAAAATCAAGTTTTATATTCCATTTAGTCAGATTATGCTCCCCCATACCTATACTCTATATAACAACTACCCTCCTTACTCACCATACAAGGTCCAACGGGATGATCAGGTGTACATGCCTTTCTAAATAATGGACATTCTTGTGACCTTATTATTCCCCTTAATACCTCATCACACCTACAACCCTTTGGAGTGGTTTCTTTCACTTCAATATTCTCTAGCTCATTTTCAAATTTCTTTCTTGCATCATACTCCTCAAAATCCTTTCTCAGCTTCAATCCAGATCTCTGTATTATGGGGAATCCTCTCCAATCTACATCCATTTCTTCAAAAACCTTTTTCATGGCATATAATGCCTTCACATTTCCCTCTTCCTTCACTGCCCTTTGGTATTCATTTTCGACTTTAGGTTTATTTTCTTTAATCTGACTATAAATCATAAGTACAGCAGTTAATATGTCAAGGGGTTCAAATCCAGCTATGACTTGAGGCACTTTGTACTTTTTCTCTATCTCTCTGTAGGGCTTTACCCCTATTATCGTGGAAACATGTCCAGGTTGTATGAATCCGTCTATCTTTATCTCGCCCATGTTGAGCAATGCCTCTATTGCAGGTGGAATAACTCTGTGACAACACAGTATGGAAAAGTTTTCGGGTGGTTCACTTAACATCGTAGCTGCTGTTGAGGGAGCTGTTGTCTCAAAACCTACAGCCATGAAAACTACTTCCTTTTTTTTATTTTTTCTAGCTAACTCTACAGCATCCTCTATGCTGTAAACTGGATAAACATCTCCACCCTTTGCTTTAATACTCTGTAGAGAATCTCTTATACCAGGAACCTGTGTCATGTCTCCATAGGTAGCGATGGTTTTCCCATTCTTTGCCAGAGTGATAGCTTCTTCAATTTCTCTCGCCGTCGTTATACAAACAGGACATCCTGGTCCCTGTCTAATATCTATATTACAGGAATCGAGAAGTTCTTGTAGCCCATATCTAACTAGAGTATCCTGATGAGTACCGCAAACGTGCATTATGGTAATATGCCTGTCATTCTCCTTCAATTTTGATATAATTTTCTTGGCAATTTCTTTATCTCTAAATTCAAACATTGCCATTAACACCTTGAGACATTAACTCAAATAACCTGAGTGTTTCTTCTGCATCCTTTTCATCTAAAACTTGGATAGCAAAGCCCGCATGAACTAACACGTAATCTCCAATACTAACGTCCACCAATGAAATGTTTATAGTTCTCTTTACCC
>CAYUOG010000128.1:0-2490 GCA_964446335.1 uncultured Thermoplasmatales archaeon | reverse complement strand
AAAACTCGTTTTTATGCCAGAAGACTTTGATGCTACAGAGCACGTAGATGAGCTTGAAAAAGCTGGTATGAAAAAAATATGGGTCACTCCAAAGGTTCCCTTTATGATACCTCTCCTGGTTGGATTCATAGTTGCCTTTATTTATGGAGATATCCTGTTTGTGATAGTTGATCTTATAATTTAGGCATAAAAGAGATATAGTGGATGGGATTTTTACCCTGGTGCAATGACAAAGCGAGATTACTATGAGATTCTTGGTGTTAGCAGAGATGCAACAAAAGAAGAGATAAAAAGAGCATATCGTAAGCTTGCTTTAAAATACCATCCAGACAGAAATCCAAGTAAGGAGGCAGAAGAGAAATTTAAAGAGATTTCTGAAGCCTATGCAGTTTTATCTGATGACGAAAAGAGAAGACAGTATGATATGTTTGGGCATGAGGGAATAGATCAGAGATACAGTTATGAGGATATCTTCAGAGGAGCCGATTTTGGAGAAATATTCAGAGATTTAGGATTTGACTTTGGATTTGGAGGTTTTGAAGATTTTTTTGAGCATTTTTTTGGGAGAGGATATAGTAGAAGAAAACGAGGAGCTGATTTAAGATATGATGTAGAGATTTCACTGGAAGATGCTTATCATGGAAAAAGTATAGAAGTTAGAATCCCAAGAACAGAGAGGTGCGAAGTTTGCAATGGTACAGGGGCAAAACCAGGAACCCAGCCAGTAAGATGTCCAGAATGTGGAGGTACGGGGCAGATACAGAGGAGCAGAAGAACAGCCTTTGGAATATTTACTCAGATAACAGTTTGTCCAAGATGCAATGGTAAGGGGACAATTATAAAGACGCCATGTCCAGAGTGTGGTGGGAGAGGAGTTGTACAGAAAACCAGAACTATAGAAGTCAAAATCCCAAAAGGGATAGATGAGGGTGCCCATCTCAGACTGGTAGGTCAAGGAGAAGCTGGAGAGGATGGAGAGGCTGGTGATCTTTATATAGTTGTGCACATGAAACCTCACGAAAAATTCAAGAGAGATGGAGAAAACCTCTACACAGAAAAGAGAATAACCTTTCCAGAGGCTGCACTTGGGGGAAACTTGATAATAGAAACACTAGATGGCACCACTACTCTCAAGATATCTCCAGGAACAGAAAGTGGAGATGTGTTTAAAATAAAAGGAAAAGGAATGCCAAAGATGAGGGGATTTGGTTATGGCGATTTATATGTCAAAATACAGGTAGAAACACCCAAAAAATTAAGTAGGAAAGCAAAGAGACTGATCGAGGAGTTGAGCAAAGAGATCTCAAAAACCGAATGATTTAAATAAGATATGTAGGAATAGATGATTGGGGTTGAGTTAAATGGATCCATTTAGAAGAGACAGAAGAAAGAAGAATCCATTCAGATTCTTCGATGATGACGACTTTTTCAGAGATTTCTTTGACGAGCGGTTAATGGACGATCTAGAGAAAATGGCTGAAGAAATAATGAGAATGCTTTCCAGTGCACAACCTGGCAAGCCCATAGTTAGAGGATTCAAATTCACCATTGGACAGGATGGTAGACCAAGATTGGAGGAATTCGGTAACAAAACCGTAGAAACACCAGAGGGAGAGGCGACAATATCGGATGAAAGAGAGCCACTTACCGATATAATTGAGGGTAAAGACGACGTGGCAGTTACGATTGAAATACCTGGGGTAGAGAAAGAAGACATAGATTTGGAGGTAACGGAGGATACTCTGGAGATAAATGTAGACAATCCTAACAGGAAATATCATAAAATAATAGACTTGCCCTGTAAGGTTAAGCCAAAGACAACAAAAGCCTCTTACAAAAATGGAGTTCTTGATATCGTTATAAAGCGTAAGGAAAAGAAGAAAGAGGGAGAAGCATATCACGTTAGTATTGAGTAGTCAACTTTGAGTACTATCTTATATGTTGAAATAAAATATTTTATACTATTTGAATCTTAAGAAAAACAAAAACTCTCTCCATGTAATCATCTTTTTCAAAATCCTTTTTATAATTTTCTATAAAATTTTTACACAACATTTAAATAGACACAAGAGTTTAGTCTATCCATCTTGACTCCATAACCTGGAGCCAGTCTCCCGTGGGGAGATGACAGGTTTAAGGGGAGGAATAATTAAAAATTCAAAGGTGAAAGAAAAATGAGTAGCAAAAGAATTAGTGATAAAAAAGGCTATAGGCAGGCAATAATCATAGGAATAATAGCAGTTTTTATGGTATTTGGGGCAACTACAATTATTTCTCATAATGTAAGCGCTGATAGTACCATTAATGTCCCTTACGATTATCCAACTATACAACAGGCGATAGATAACGCAAGCGATGGAGATACTATTATCGTTGCAGCAGGAACATATACAGAGCAGTTAACAATTACTGGCAAAAACTTGACAATCACAGGCGAAAGCGAAAGCAGTGTCATTGTTCAGGCGGGTACTTCTGCACCTGGTTCGTCAA
>CAYUOG010000127.1:0-2501 GCA_964446335.1 uncultured Thermoplasmatales archaeon | reverse complement strand
AGCAAGCTAATCTACTTTTTTCTTTTTTTATTTAAATTAGTTTTTTCATTTTCTTTTACGTAAATTATATAAAACAACAACTCTTTTAAGTAACAGGCTTTAGGAGATGGATGGTATGATGGGATGCAAAAATGATTTTATCACCAAAGTGAAACTCGACTATATTCAAGATTTTGAGATGATGTTTGGAAGGATGAAGCTTGATCGTCCAAGGGAATCTGCAACCTACTATACCATACTTGTAATGGATAATCCAAAGGAATTTGCAGATTTTTTGAGAATTGGAGAAGATCTTGCAAATATTACAAGGAGGCCTCTCGAGGCTGGAAGAAACTGTCTCCTCAAAAATGGACTTGTAGCAAAGGTTTTATTTTCAAGTGAACCAGAAGAAGAGTTTGGTAGAGAGAGGTATCTCCCAGTGAATCCAAGAATAGTATGGGAAGAAACAAAGGAGGACCTCAAACCAATTATAAGTGAAGATACCTTCAAGGCAATAGAGAGTCATTTACAGGAAATGACCAATGCCTATAATGAAAACTTCAAAACCTATGGAATCAAGCTGAAGAGAAATGGGAATGTTACCGTACAGTACAGTGCAAAGTGGATATTCTATACATTACTTAACAACTGCTTAGAGAGAGGAAATCATTTAAGACTGCAGGTGGGTGGAGAGAAAATATTTGATGAACCATTTATCAAGTATCTTCGACGTTTCCTTGAATTAAATAATAAGATACAACTCATAGTAGAGAAAGAGGAGAATCTTGATTATGTAAAGAAACTCAAGAACGAATTCAAAGATAAACTTGATGTAAGATATTTCCCAGATGAGATAACTGGATTGATGAGAAACTACGTATTTGGTAAAGAATTGGCAGTTACAAGTATGAAGATACTATCTGAAGAAGAATCTTCAGAGCTTTCCTATATTGGCACTGCCTACGTTGATGTTGATAATATAGAAGAACTTAATAAAAAATTCAACAACCTGTGGAGTTTGGGCAAACCATTATAGCTCCCCATAAATTCTTATAGCCCCTTCTCATTTTCTCTACGGGAGGATTATGAAAGATGACATTTCATCCTATGTAGATGAGATTATATCTGCTATTGGAGAAGATTCAGGCGTTGACAGAGAGAAGTTAGAAAAGGAATTTAAGAAATTTCTGGAATATGGAGTTCCTCCAGATCAGGCTAAGAAAACACTTGTTGAGCGATTTTCGAGTAAGGATAAAAGTAGAAAAATGCTTAATGAAATAAAGCCAAATGAATCTAGTATCAACCTTCTATGTCGTGTGATTACTATTAACTCAAGAGAGGTTAGAATAAGGGGAGAGCCACGAAAAATCTTTTACGGTCTACTTGGTGATGAGAGTGGCATAGCACCTTTCACCTCTTGGAATTCCTCCCTCCAAGTTGAGAAGGGAGATGTTATTGAAATCAAAAATGCATATACGAGGGAATGGCAGGACAATATCCAAGTGAATTTTGGTGAGCGTACTGTTGTGAAGAAGGTAGATGATGATAAACTCCCAGAGATATCCTATCAGCCAAAACTCTGTAAGATAGCTGATCTCCATAGCACCTTTGGACCAGTGGAAGTTCAGGTGAAGATACTGGACATCTCAAAAAGAGAGATTGAAACTGGAGGAGAAACGAGAACTGTTTTCTCTGGCGTACTTGGAGACGAAACAGGAAAAGCACAGTTTACAGCATGGCATGATTTCAAAATAAAAAAGAATGACGTTATTAGGATATCTGGAGGGTATGCACGGTTCTGGAAGGGAATACCCCAACTGGTTTTCGATGAGAGAGCAGAGGTAAACAAGATTGACAGAAACATAGAAGTTTCATCTGAAAAGATACCTCTACACAAACTCGTTGAAAGAAAAGGTGGCCTGGATGTAGTTGTAGAGGGAACTGTAATTGAGATAAGAGATGGATCGGGATACATAGAGAGGTGCCCAGAATGCAAACGACCGATTCAAGATGGAGAATGTAGGATACACGGCAAGGTAAAGGGTATTCCTGATCTGAGAGCAAAGATAGTCGTTGACGATGGTACGGCAGGTATAGGTGCAATAATTGGAAGGGAACTTACAGAGAAGCTGATAGAGAAGAATCTAGATGAATGCAAAAAGTTGGCTTCCAACAATGGTGGAGATGCAGTGATAGAACTCCTGCAAAAAAATCTGCTCACTAAACTCATTTCGCTTCGTGGAAATGCAATTGGAGATGAATATGGAACCACGCTGATAGCAAGGGAAGCAGAGATAGTCAAACAGAATTTGAAGGAAGAAGTTGCAAATCTTTTACAGAGGGTTGAGGAACTATGAAAAGGGAGGTTGCATGGAGAGTTTTTGCAGGAGAATATAATGATTCAACATCAGTATTAAAGGGAGAGGGGGAGAAGGTACCCTCCTATGTGATAACACCACTGGGAGCAAAAATAAACAGGCTTTTTGTTGTTGGTGTACTTACTGATGTAGAATCCCTGGCTG
>CAYUOG010000126.1:0-2513 GCA_964446335.1 uncultured Thermoplasmatales archaeon | reverse complement strand
GGGCACCCGCCTCAATAGCTCGCCAGTCATTGCCTGTAGCGATAACAACTGCATCGATACCATTCATTATTCCCTTGTTGTGGGTTGCAGCCCTATATGGATCCAAAACCGCAAACCTATACCCCTCAAGAAACGCATCAACCGCCTTTTCTCCACCTATGGTTTCCTTATCAAAAACAGCCTCTGCCCTTGCAAGTCTTCTATCTGCAAGATTAGAGAGAATCTTCAACCTACTTTTACCACCAGTTACCTCCTCAACAAGTGGTGCAAGAGCTTCACACATAGTGTTCACAGCGTTAGCGCCCATTGCATCCCTAACATCAACAAGCAAGTGCAAAATCATCATCTTTTCTTTACTATCTCCTACAATCCTTATCTCTATGTCTCTTGCTCCTCCCCCGAAGCTAACTAAGGTTTTATCCTGTGCATTTGCTACTTCAAGCAATCTCTTTTTTTCTCTATTAATAGCGTTAATTGCTGTATCTATATCTTTTATCTTTAACACCTGTATCTGTCCTATCATCAGCGGCTCTGTTGTAGTTGCATGAAAACCTCCTTTTACTCTTGCAATCCTTGCAGCGTTACTTGCAGCGGCAACAACACTTGATTCCTCAATGACCATAGGGACAAGATAGTCTTTTCCATTGATCAAAAAATTGGTTGCTATACCTAAAGGCAACTCAAATATCCCTATCACATTTTCTATCATTCTGTCAGCAATCTCAGCATCTATGCCGAGAGCAATTTTTCCATCTCTGATGAATGTTTTTCTCTCCTCATCGGTCAAACCAACAAACTCTGCTACCTTTTCCAGCCTTTCTGTAACGGGAAGCTTATAGAATCCAGATATTCTGGATGATTTGTCCATAAACATCAACTCCTCTTGCTAGGCATCGAATAACTATGTTATTTATCTATTTGTCTGTTTATGCTACGGCGAATGCCGATATAAAAACTCAATTTCTCTATGCTCTTTTACATAGTTCAGAAATCTGCTCAACCGTTCTTTCTCTATACTTCCATCAAAAAACAGTTCAATTGGAGCGGATCTTCTTGCATGGATCTTTTTTATTGTAACTTTCACTTCGCAATTCTCTTCAAATAGCACTTTTAGTTCTGCCCTTTTAAAATATCTTTTCCGGTACTTTCCAACAAATTCTATGATTTTTCGTATATCATAACGCAGCTCGGGATGTCTGTATATGCTCTGATTGTCCAACCTTATCTCTTCTACATTCCTAAAGCCTGCCCGTGCAAAACCTCTGAGAAGTATCTGTACAATCTCAATAACATTAAAATGTTCTTCAACCCTCTCAAAGCCGAATAGTTTTAACCCTGTCAAAGATTTTTTCTCGCCTTTTATATCCATGGAGACGCGAACATCTTGAAGTATACTTCGTTTTTCTTTCTTTTTCTTCTTATCTTTACTGGTTGGATAAGTAGCATCAATCCATTCTTTCATTTCGCTTGGGCCGTAAACCCATGGAGGGTTAACAATTTTGGTTCCATCCTTACTCATCTTTTAATCCTTCTCTAGTCTTTACAGCCACCCCATAACCGAAGGATAGCATCTCCTCTCTATTCAGAAGAGTTCTTCCTACACCCAGCAATTCGTCTTTTTCAGAAACAATTAGACATTCATCAAATGGTCTTATATCAGGATCACAATCCACAACAAACTTTGCAAACACACTCTTGCCTTCTATTATAAACGGTTTGCATTCCTCCTTTACAATAACCCGTAGTTTAGGCAAGGGAAAATTTTGATGTATAATTTTTGCTCCTTCAATCTTTAAGGTAAACAATCCATCATGTGCTCTGAGTGAAAGGATGTGTTTACCATCACAAAATACATTTCTTATCTTTCCGGTTTTCTTTGATTTCTTTATAAGAATCTCTCCATCTAACAAGACTTCTGACATGCCTTTTCCGAATTGCATGTCTATAACAGCCTCAATTCTCTCTCTATCTATATCTCTCATATCTCTTCTTTTTACCTCGCCGATTTTTAGATTGTATTTTTTCAAGAATTGATCTAGGCTTTCTTCTGATAATCTCCTACTCTCTTCATCTAATTCTCTTGGAAAAACCGATTGAGCAATTGGATATATTTCATCGAGAAGAAGAGGGACAGGTCCAAATGGAGAACTTACAATAATATCACCATCTATTTTTCTAAACCTCTCCAGATATGAGCGCGAGTATGGTTTCGTGGTTTCAGGCAGGATAACAACATATTTCGAGGAATGGACTCTATATCGTTCAAGTAGTCTCTTCTGATACCGGTAAACAAGAGGTCTATGAACCGTATGCGTACCGGTGTACATTAAAGCCCCTGGTTTAGACAATGGTTCGAACCTTTCCAACCACTCCTTACTTTCTTTCCCCTCCAACACCCTTAAACCATCAAACAATGCAGGGTTACATGATGCCTTTTGCTCCACCAACTCCCAAAGCGTTCCATTTCTTATGGCATTCCTTATCCTTTTCATCTCTGAAAAACTCACATAAAG
>CAYUOG010000125.1:0-2621 GCA_964446335.1 uncultured Thermoplasmatales archaeon | reverse complement strand
TCGTATCATGAGGAGAGCAAGAAATGTTGCTAAACCATTTGAGGTAATATCAGATGATGGTACTCTGCTAAAAGGTGTGATTGTTTCTGACTCAGTTTCTCCCTCTTTGGTGGAGATGTTAAAACAACGGTTTGGCATACCTGAGGGGCTTATCCTGTTTGATGAGGAAAAAATGAGGGTGGAGTTGGCTGGTTGGATTCTTGAGGAGATTGCATCTGAGCTTAAAAAACAAGGGTTTGAGTGTTATCTTGTTGAGGAGTATCCAACTGCTGATAGGTTGGAGGTTGAAAGGATTCCTCTGCCAGATTAAAAAAATAGGGTTGTGGTTGGAATCAGCCTAAACAATCGATAAACGAAAAAAGTATCATCTTTCTGAAAAAGCTTTTTATACAACTCCTCTATTCCACATTCTGCATCTCCATTTCAATGAGAGCAGAACTAAGGAGGCTATAAGATGCCCATGTATGTACGGTTTAAGGTACCAAAAGAGCTGGAAGACCTAGCCTATGAATTAGTAGAAAAGGCTCGAGAAAAGGGAAAAATAAGTAAAGGAACAAATGAGACAACAAAACAGGTAGAACGAAGCCAAGCTAGATTGGTGATTATGGCAGAGGATGTTTCACCGGAAGAGATTCTTGCCCATATGCCTTTGCTATGCGAAGAAAAAAACATTCCTTATACCTATGTATCAAGTAAACAGGAACTTGGTGCAGCTGCAGGTTTAAAGGTCTCGACTGCTGCGGTTGCTATAGTATCTCCAGGTGATGGAAAAACCGATTTGGATAATTTGCTCAAAAAACTGGAAGAAGTAAAGAAGCAGGGTTAATATGGTAGAAGGTATCCCTTGTGAGGTCGTTGAAATTATAGAGAGAACTGGTATGGCTGGAGAGGCCACTCAAGTTAAGGTACGTGTTCTGGATGGGGCTGACAAAGGCAAGATCATAACCAGAAATGTGATGGGCCCTGTACAGATTGGAGATATATTAATGCTTGCAGAGACTCAGAGAGAAGCAAAGAGATTAGGAAGATCTAGATAGAGGGAGAAAATGGTAGAGAGAAGAATCTGTTCATTTTGCGGAAACGAGATAGAGCCTGGAACTGGTAAGCTTTACATACGGAAAGATGGCACTATCTATCACTTATGTTCAAGTAAATGTCAGAAAAATCTATTAAAACTGAAACGTATTCCAAGAAAGGTTAGATGGAGTAGGTTTTACTCAAAAGCTTGAGTGGATATACCCATGGAAGTAGAGCTACCCTATGGGAAGGAAAAACTGTTCATAAACATTCCCGATAAAAATCTTTTAGATGTCGTTCTTCCAAAGGAATATATAGCACCCGATCGCCCAGAGGTTACCATAAGAAGAGCTGTTCTTAATCCAATTGGTAGTGAAAGACTTTCAGATATTGCTACCGCTGGAGATAGGGTTGCTATTGTTGTTGAAGATCACACAAGACCTTGTCCAACAGAAGAAATGTTGCCACCCATACTGGATGAGTTGAAGAGGGCAGATGTTGATGATTCTGATGTGTTGATTATTGTAGCGAATGGTATTCACAGGCCACCTTCATTTGAAACTATCAAACAGATAGTTGGTGATAAGATATCAAGAAACTATACCATTATTACTAACGATGCAAGTGAAAGAGAATACGTCAACGTTGGAAAAACAAAGATGGGAAATGATGTTGAGGTATTGAAGGAATATGTTGAAAGTGATGTTAAGGTAATTCTTGGAGACATAGAGTATCACTATTTCGCGGGATATGTGGGAACAAGAAGAAGTATTCTTCCAGGCATTTCTTCAAATAAAACTATACAGCAGAATCATAAACTGATGTTTCATGAAAATGCACGTGCTGGAATGCTAAAAGAAAATCCTATTCACCAAGAGATGAACGATGCGTTACATCTAGCAGGTTGTGATTTTGCTTTTAACGTTGTTCTTAATTCAAATCGTAGAGTAGTTGGTGCATGGGCTGGGGATCCAGCTGCTGTTTTAGATGCAGGAGTAAAACTTGTTGATGAGATGTACAAAGTCAAAGTGGATGAAAAAGCAGATATAGTTGTAACTGCAGCCAATGGATATCCCCACGACATAGATCTCTTTCAGGCGTATAAGGCTCTTCATACTGCTCTTCCTGTTGTCAAAGATAACGGAGTTATTGTTCTAGTTGCAGAGTGTAGCGAAGGGCACGGCAATGACATATACGCAGAATGGATGAAAAAATACAGAACATCTGCAGAAATAAAAAGAGCACTTATGGAAAACTTTATCACAGGTGCACACAAGGCATATTATCATCTTAAAGCTATAGAAGAACATTCAGTAATACTAGTATCAAAAATGGACAAGGATGAAGTGAAAGATGTATTTCATCTCATACCTGCAGATGATGCAGATGATGCTCTAAAGAAAGCCTTTGAGATTGTGGGAAAAGATGCAACTGTGAGAGCTATACCTCAAGGCACATCTACACTTTTGGAATTAAAATAAGCAAACATCAACTCTGTTCAATAAGGAGGAAGAACATGGATGTACTATCTGTTTTTTGATGAACCAAAATATATATACTTATAATGTATATAACTATTTAATAAAAAAAGGCGATAATATCAT
>CAYUOG010000124.1:0-2722 GCA_964446335.1 uncultured Thermoplasmatales archaeon | reverse complement strand
GTATCTCCATCGTTTGCATCGTCTATAGCATCCTGAATTCTTGTATAGTTATTTGGACCAGAACCACCAACGTAAAGTGTATTTCCACCAGTATATCCTGATACAGTTAAAGGTATGCTTGATGTAGTACCTACTGTGATAAACAAGAACGTTATGCTAAAAACTAAAGTTTTTCTAAACCACAAATTTTCACTTCCTATTTTTTATAGGATATTAAAAAATTTAAATCTTTCTATCAAAAAGTCTTCTATTACATTTATATCCATGTTAGATAATCCACTCTCAGGAGATGATGAAAATGGACTCCAATTTACTTAACAAAGTTTCTTCAACTCTTAAAGAGAAAAAGCTTACTATTGCCACTGCCGAATCTTGCACAGGAGGTTTAATTGCTCATACATTGACAAACATCTCCGGTAGCTCTGAATACTTTGACCGAGGAATTGTTTCTTATAGCAATCGAGCAAAAATGGAATTGTTGGGTGTATCTGAAGAGAGTCTTAGGAAATACGGTGCTGTTAGTGAAGAGGTTGCCAAGGAGATGGCCGAAGGCGTAAGAACAAGATCGGGAGTTGATATAGGAATATCAACAACAGGGATAGCTGGACCAACAGGTGGAAGCAAAGATAAGCCAGTTGGACTGGTTTATGTTGCTGTTTCAACAAAGGATAAAACAGTTGTCAGGAAATTCCTGTTTAAAGGGGATAGATTACAGAATAAAGAGAGTGCCTGTGAGGTAGCCTTATCTATGTTGCTTGATATATTGAAAAGTGGGTAAATGATAGCTATAGATGGATCATATGGAGAAGGTGGCGGGCAGATCCTTCGTACTGCCACTGCTCTCTCGGTACTTACGAACAAGGCTATAACAATTACAAACATCAGGGCAAAACGTCCAAATCCTGGATTAAGGGCACAGCATCTTACAACTATAAAGATACTCGAAACAATTTCAGGTGCTGAAACAGAAGGTCTTGAGATAGGATCAAAGAAGATACGTTTTTGTCCAAATAAGATTAGAGGTGGTACCTACGCCTTTGATGTTGGAACTGCTGGAAGCATAACACTCATTTTCCAGGCAATAATGCTCGCATCATTTAATCTCTCTGAAACTCTTAATTTGAAGATAAAAGGTGGTACAGATGTGAGGTGGTCTCCATCTTGGGATTATTTTGCAAAGGTATTTGTTCCAATAGTTTCAAATATTGGTGTTAAAACAGATTTGGAGCTAAAAAGGAGAGGTTTCTATCCTGCTGGTGGTGGAGAGGCACATGTAACAATCTATCCATCCAGTAATTATGTACCTCTCATCATAAATGAACAGCAGGAGTATGACAAAGTAGACGGAAATATAGTTATCTCAAAGTTACCAGATCACATTTCCACAAGGATAAAACACTCCATTGTGAAGTTTTTTCTTTCAAATTCAATAGATGCAAAACTTTCAGTTGAGAGAGACGATAGTTCTCTATCTGAAGGGGTAGCTGTTACACTCTGGTCAAACTCTGGCAAAACAATCATTGGTAGCGCTATGCTCGGAGAGAAAGGACTCCCATCAGAAAAACTTGGAGGGAAATGTGCAACAACGTTATTACAGGAAATGAGCTCAGGAGCATCCTTAGATGTGCATGCAACCGATCAACTTCTTGCATATCTAGCTTTTGTAGCAGTTGAGAATAATGATATTTCTATTTTTCTAACAAGGGAGATAAGCAGCCATGCACAAACTACAATGTGGCTGATAGAAAAATTTTTACCAGTAGTATTTGAAGTTAAGAAGATAGAAAATCTCTTTGAGGTTACAGTGAAACCATCTTAATGTTGGATAATACCCTTCTTGTATCGCCTTGCAATATCTAGATATTCTTCTGCATTTTTACGTGCCATTTCTCTGAACTTTTCATTTGTTTTAACGACTTTTCCAGGTATGCCCAATACAAGGCTATTCTCAGGAACTTCCATGTTTTCAGTAACTAGAGCATTTGCTCCAATTATTGAACCTCTTCCTATCTTTGCACCATTGAGCACAGTGGCATGCATCCCTATTATACAGTCATCCTCTATTGTTGCCCCATGAACTATTGCTCCATGTCCTAAGGTAACGTATTTCCCTATAGTAACAGTGTGTTCTTTATCGGTGTGAATAACACAACAATCTTGAATGTTAGAACACTCTCCTATCTCTATTGTATTTTCGTCTCCACGTATAACAGCGTTGGGAAATACACTGCATTCTTTTTCCAATGTTACATCTCCAATTATCACTGCAGATGGTGCAATATAACATGAAGGATCTATTTTTGGTTTCATGTTCTGCATTTAATAAACCTCCCGCAGAATATCTCAGAGAAATCTGGACAATAGACTTCAATCTTTCGGTTTAGCAATATCACATTCCTTTATCCTCTCATTTAGTATCTAGAATATTTGAAAATATGGAAAAAATAGATATCAACAGAAAAACTTATTAACTAATTAGTTATTAAGTTAATATGTTGATGGTATGGAGCTATTGAATGATTATGAAAAAAGAATCCTAGAGCTGCTTATAGAGAAAGATAGAACTCTATCTGAGATCTCAGAGGAACTTGGCTTGAGCAAACCAGCCACCTCTAAATATCTTAAGAGACTCGAGGAAGAAGGAGTTATTGAAGGAAGTTATGAAAGAAACAGAGAGGGAAGAATTGTACGCTACAGTCTAAAACCCTTTCATATATTGCTC
>CAYUOG010000123.1:0-2809 GCA_964446335.1 uncultured Thermoplasmatales archaeon | reverse complement strand
CATCATTTATACTATACAAATTAGCCTCTTTTACGTAAACATTTGAATAACCATTATTTATTTCAATTGTTGGTTCAGAAAAATTAAACTCTTTTTTGATAATGTAAAAACCTTCACCATATGTCTTTCCTTTCTCTTTTTCTAGTTTCTGCTCTCTTTTGTAATAGTCGCTTATATAAAATATGGTAACTGAGAAAATAGAAAGTATAACGATTAATGCTAGCCCTATAGATACTCCTTTTTTACTAAATTTCATGGTCATCCCATTTCTTTCTTTATTAATAAAAAATAAATTTTGTATTATATAATATTTTCTTAAGAAATAGCAAAATAGTGAAACAAATATTAAAAAAGATTAAACCCTTTTCATATAAAATGGAAGATTGGACAGAGAAATACCGACCAAGAACACTGGATGAGGTAATAGGTAATAGAGAGGTAAAGATACTTCTCAGAAAATGGGCATCCCGCTGGAATTCAAACACACCTCCAAAGAAACGTGCTGTTATTCTGTATGGTAAACCCGGTATAGGAAAAACAAGCAGCGCCATAGCTTTGGCAAATGAATGTGGTTGGGCAGTTATAGAGCTAAATGCCTCTGATGCAAGAAATGCTGAAAGGATAAAGAGAGTAGCTACATCTGGAGCTCTAAATGAAACATTTACCAGTGATGGTAGATTTATTCAGTCTAAGCAGGGTGGAAAAAAGTTAATAATATTGGATGAAGCAGACAATCTGTATGAGAGGTCAGAGGAATCGACAAATACTAACATGTTGGATAAAGGAGGAAAGAGGGCAATAGTTGATACTATAAAGAGAACAAACCAACCCATAGCACTTATAGTCAATGATTTATATGAATTACTCAGAGGAGGTGGAGAGGAGCTTAGAGATAAATGTTTGATGACAAAGTTTGATGACAGACAGATAGCGAGATATGAACTAGTTGCACTTTTGAGGAAAATATGCAGAATGGAAGGAGTACAGGCAGATGCAGAGGTTCTGGAAACCATCGCAGATAGATGCAGAGGAGACATTAGATCCGCTATAAGAGATTTACAGTCAATCTGTATTGGTAAATCAAAGGTAGATAGATCCTCTCTTTCAATACTGGGCTATAGGGATAGAGAACAAAACATATTTGAAGTTCTGAGAGAGATATTTAAAACAAGAAGAACAGCAGCAATAAGGAGATCAATGAATCAAACTGGTGAAGATCCAGAGAGCCTTATACTGTGGATATCAGAGAATCTGCCGATGGAGTATCTTGATAGTCTGGATCTGGCAGATGCCTATGATGTGCTATCTAAGGCGGATGTTCTCCTTGGGAGAGCTAGAAGATACAGAGCTTATGGTTTGTGGAGTTATGCCTTAGATTTGATGGGTTGCGGTGTTGCGGTTGCAAAGAAGAGGGATCACTTTGGAACAGTCAGATATAGATTTCCTTCATGGCTTAAGGAAATGAAAACCTTAAAAGAGGAAAGAGCTGTAAGGAATAATCTATTGAAAAAGATAGGCAGCTATTGTCATATGTCATCAAGGAAGGCAAACGAGATTATAAAGGAGATACGCAGAAATTTCCAGTTAAACGATGCCTTTGCCATATCTTTAAGGGATCAGCTCGATTTAACAGAAGGCGAAATCAGATACTTGCTTGGCAATAAATATAAATCAAAGCTGCAGTCGCTTCTAAAAAAGGAAGAAGAGGAGATAAAAACCCAAGAGAAACTTCCATCTAAGATAGTAGAGCAGAGCAAACTTTTCTAGCTTTCAAGTTTTTTCATTACCTCCACTGCTTCCCTCTTGTATAAATCTTTCAGATATCTATAGCTCTCATCTGATATCTCCTCAGCCCTGTGTTTCTTTTCTATCTCCTTTAACAGCATCATCAGCAAAGCCTTTTTTGTTTTTAGTATCTCCTCCGTCTCTATCTGGACAGGTTTAGATGTCCTTTTCTTTGCCAGATATGCTATGATTATAACTATGAGTGCAAGCAGAAGAGCAGCAGTAGCATAGAGAGCATATCCTGTAGCCTCAACAGTTTTTACAACAAGAGAGGCGGATATGTAAGAGTTTTCTCCAAGATTGCTGTAGGACAGAAGAGTGCTTCCATCATAAGTAACTGTAATCTCTGATGATGGATATAGTATATGTTTTCCAAAAAACTTTGTACCTTTTGGAAGATAATACGTAATAGAGGCTGAAACAGAGCTTTCGTTTGTTGGTGGTATTGCACAGGTGTATATATTTCCAGATTTGTTATACTCTACAGATTGTCCATTTATGGAGATAACTATGTCGGTAGCATCATCCTGAATCGAGAAATTGAGAGAACTTTCGTTGCTATCTAAAACTCCTATAATATTCTCATAGATAGAAAAACCGCTTTCTGTTGATTTCACATCTATGTCATATTTGCTTATCTGCATCGCGCTGGTACTGGCTAACATGAGCATCGAAAGAGAGAGAACTATAACGACAATACTAACTCTCCTCATCTCACATGCAATTACCTTTTTTGTTTATCTAATTTTCTGTAAAGAGTTAAAAAGTCATCCCATTATTACAAGCTGTATGCCAATCAAGTCAATCAGATTAAAATCTATAGAGGGGAGGAGGTACATCGATTTAAATGAAAAACCGAGACAGATAAGAATAGATCACAACAGCACCATAACTCGCTTCTCCGCTTCTACAGATAAAAGTGCAACCGTTGAATTTCAATATACGGCAAGCTACGGTGCCATAGGAGTCATAAGGATGGAAGGTTCTTTGACATATGAAGAAAAAGATGCACGCAAGGTAGCTG
>CAYUOG010000122.1:0-2821 GCA_964446335.1 uncultured Thermoplasmatales archaeon | reverse complement strand
CCCAGTCAGAGACTTTGTATCTCTTCATATTGCCATCTGGTTTTAGAGTTACAACCTGCTTTATACCTGCATTTATCAGTGCTCTCTTGCACCTGTCACAGGGTCTTCCTTCTTCTACAATGTTTCCATCGAGTTTCTGCCCATAGAGGTATAAAATACCATCTAAAACACTTGATCCCTGTCTGGCAGCATTCAATAAGGCATTTTCCTCTGCATGAACAGCAGGGCAATAATCATATCCGCTATATGATGGGAGATTCATTATGTCTTTAAGACAGCCCACCTCATTACAATTAATGGATCCTCTTGCAGGGCCATTATACCCAGTAGAAACTATCGCATCTTCTTTTACAATTATAGCACCAAACTGTCTTCTTATACATGGTGATCTTTGAGCAACAGCTTTCGCTATGTTTAGATAGTATCTATCTTTATCGGGTCTAACTCTATCCATTAGAACATCACCGTTTGGACAACAATAATTGTAATTTACTTTTGAAGGTTTCCTTTACAAATAAGCAAGCTATTTAAGGCCACAAAAGATGATGGTTTTTGGGGGTATAGCTCATGGTTTTTAATATTGGAATTCGCAGAGAAGATAAGAATCGATGGGAGCGAAGAGTTCCCTTGATCCCAAAACATGTGAAAGAGTTGAAAGAAAAGCATGGTGTTCAGACATTTCTCCAACCCTCGGAGATACGTGCCTTCACAGATGACGAATATAAAAGAGCAGGAGCCATTATCCAAGAAGATCTTTCTTCATCCTCTCACATATTTGCAGTAAAAGAGGTACCTACTGATTTTTTTGAAGAGGGAAAGACCTATGTGTTCTTTTCCCACACGATAAAGGGTCAGAAACACAATATGCCAATGTTAAAACGCATGCTTGAATTAGGTTGCACACTTATTGATTATGAAAGAATTGTTGATGAACATGGTAGAAGATTGGTGTTTTTTGGAAGATTTGCAGGATTGGCTGGTATGATAGATACCTTGTGGGCATTTGGAAAAAGACTGGAGTGGGAAGGTATTGAAACTCCTTTCAGAAAAATTAAACAAACCATCTATTACGAGGATTTGGAGGAAATTAAGGAACACATCTCTCAAATCGGAGAGGAGATAGAGAACAAGGGTCTTCCTCCTTCTCTAACGCCTTTGATTGTCGGCTTTGCAGGGTATGGAAACGTATCAAAAGGTGCACAGGAGATCCTTGATATTCTACCAGTTGAAAAGGTTGAACCTCAAGAGTTAAGCACTATACAATCAAAATCAGCCAATACAACCATTTACAAGGTCGTATTCAGAGAAGAGGACATGGTAGAACCTATAGAAAAGGGTGCTGTGTTTGATTTACAGGACTATTACACACATCCCGAGCGCTACAGATCTGTTTTCGAACAATATATCCCTCATCTAACGATACTAATGAATTGTATATACTGGGATTCAAGATATCCTCGCTTTGTCACCAAAGCATTTCTTAAGGATTTATTTACCAAAGAAGAGAAAGTAAAACTGCGGGTTATCGGGGATATAAGCTGCGACATAAATGGGGCTATTGAATTCGATGTCAAGGCAACAGAACCAGATAATCCGGTTTATGTCTACAATCCATTAACTGAAAAGGTTGAAGATGGATACACAGGAAAAGGTGTTGTAGTATTGGCTGTTGATAATCTTCCATGTGAACTGCCTAAAGAATCTTCTACATCTTTCAGCGAATCCCTCTGGCACTTTGTACCTGATATAGTGGGAGCAGACTATTCTGCCGATTTTGAAGACATTGATCTGCCGCCTCAGATAAAGAAGGCAGTCATAGTATACAAAGGAGAATTGACACCGGATTATCAATATATAAACAAATATTTATAAGAAAATCTCTTTCACAGCTTCTAGCGGTGGTTTATATGAAAAAAGTTCTAGTTCTTGGTGCAGGCATGGTTGCAAGACCTCTTGTAAGATATCTTCTTGAAAAAGCTGGATTTTCTGTGGATGTTGCCTCAAGAACTGTAAGTAAGGCTGAACATTTGATAAATGGACATCCAAATGGCAAGGCATATGCCTTAGATGTACATGATGATGTTGCGCTTGATGGTTTTGTCAAAAACGCAGATATTGTAGTTAGTCTTTTGCCATATGTTTATCATGTTAAGGTTGCAGAACTCTGTATCAAGCACAAAAAAGACCTT
Source organism: uncultured Thermoplasmatales archaeon (assembly GCA_964446335.1). GTDB lineage: Archaea > Thermoplasmatota > E2 > DHVEG-1 > B18-G2 > CAYUOG01. The sequence continues at coordinate 632 of CAYUOG010000122.1, read as the reverse complement.
GTCACAACCTCCTATGTGAGCGATGCAATGAGAGCTCTTGATAAAAAGGCAAAGGAGGCTGGTGTTTTACTACTAAACGAGTGTGGTTTAGATCCAGGCATAGACCACATGTCTGCAATGCGCGTTATTCATGATGTTGAGTCCAAGGGAGGTAAAATTATTGGCTTCAGATCGACGACAGGTGCATTACCTGCCCATGACTCGAACAACAACCCCTTTGGATACAAATTCTCTTGGTCACCTCGTGGGGTATTACTGGCTTCTAGGAATGCAGCACAGTGGTTGCAGGACGGAAAGATTGTTTCCATTCCTGGTGAGAAACTCTTTGAACATTACACCATCCAAGATGTTCCAGGAGTGGGATCATTTGAAAACTATCCGAATCGAAACTCTGTACCATACAAGGAAATTTATGGTTTAAAGGATGCAAAAACTGTTTATCGAGGTACATTTAGAATGGTGGGATGGTGTGAAACTTTAAGAAATATCGCCGCTCTGGGTTGGCTGAGCGATAAAAAGATTGAAAACTTTTCTGGAAAAAGCTATGGTGATGTAACTAGATATCTAATTGGTGCTGGTGATAAAGAAGATATTGTAGCTGCAACAGCGAGATTCCTAGGTTTGGAGAAATA
>CAYUOG010000121.1:0-2826 GCA_964446335.1 uncultured Thermoplasmatales archaeon | reverse complement strand
ATCTTTTACCGATGGGGTAACCTCCTCAGACTCAACCACGGGTGGTTGCACCTCAACTATCTTTGCCTCTCCCATTTTGATGTATCTCTTTATCCACTCTTTCTTGGAAATGATCTCGTTGAGCCATTCCATTGCAAAATCTGAAGGCTCAGCTCTTCTCATCAATTCCTTCTTTGCTGATAAAACGTTGAGAACCTGTTTTGTTTTTGAACCATCTCTATATACAGTTACTCCTTTGCATCCCATTTCGTGGGCTATAATATATGCTTGCTGTATGTCATCAACACTTATATCGTTCGGCATGTTTATTGTCTTTGATATAGAATCGGTTATGCATCTCTGCAATACTGCCTGTGCTACAAGATGATCAAGCCAATGAATATCCATGGAGGTCACAAAGATATTATGTAATTCCTTTGGTATCTCCTCAATCCCCTGAATACTTCCATAATTCTCTGAAATTTTCTTCAGCATTTCATCGTTGTATAGCCCAAGATCTCTCAACCTCTCTTCAAAAACACTATCTACATAGAAAAAAGATCCAGCAGTGACCTTCTTTTCATAAACTAGTGCAAAGACAGGTTCTATTCCATTGGTTGTATCTGCTATCATTGATATTGAACCAGTTGGTGCGTTTGTTGTAACCATCGCATTTCTCAGTCCATATTTTTTAATCTGATCCACAAGATTATCCCAGTCAAGAGTCCATAGCTCGCGATGATAGTACAACTCTACCGGTAACTTGCCCTCTACATATTCACTTTCCTTAAACAGAGGAAAGGTTCCCCTTTCCTTTGCCATTTCAACAGACGCCTCAAAGGCATGATAGGTTAACCCCTCAGCCACATGACTCATGAGCTCATAACCTTCCTTAGAGTTATATCTGATATTAAGTTCAAATAGAAGCTCAGCAAGACCCATTATGCCAAGCCCTATTCTCCTTGTCTCTTTTGTTGCGATATCAATCTCCCTTACTGGGTACTTATTCATGGTTATTAGATTATCCAATGCTCTCGCTACCAGTTTTATGGTTTTCTTGAAACTTTCCCAGTCAAAGGCTTTTTCTTTGCCCTTATCCACTATAAACTTGGCAACGTTTATACTTGCCAAATTACAGGATTCATAAGGATAGAGAGGTTCCTCTCCACAGGGGTTGGTAACCCTTATAGGAGCACCTCGTGCCTCTACCAACACGTTTCTCTTATTTATGTTATCAAAGAACAACACTCCAGGATCTGCTTTGAGCCAAGCGTGGTAGGCAATTGAATGAAACAGAGTCTTTGCATTAACTTCCTTCCAAACTTTCTTTGTTCGAGGATTTAGGAGAGGATAATCTGCTTCATTCGCAAGATATTCCCAAAAATCCTCCCAGATCCCCACACTGAAATTGAAGTTTTCATACTCTCCTTCTTTATCCTTGGCAGAAATGAATTTATCTATATCTGGATGCCAGATCTCAAGAATGCCCATGTTTGCCCCTCTTCTGACCCCTCCTTGTTTCACAACATCAGAAACAGTGTCTATGATTTTCATGAAGGAAAGAGGGCCAGATGCCTTGCCCATGGTAGAGCGTACAAGATCTCCTTCTGGGCGTATTTTAGAGAAGTTTACACCTGTCCCACCTCCTGCCTTCTGTATCAATGCAACATCCTTTGCCATGTTCATTATAGATTCGATGCTATCTTCGACATCAAGGGTGAAACAGGCAGACAACATACCGAGTTTTCTCCCGGCATTAACAAGGGTTGGAGTATTTGGCATAAAAATCTGGTTGGTCATGAGATTGAAATACTCGTCTATTACTTTCTCATACTTGTCAAAGGTACCATTTTTCATCATGGTGATGAGCTCATCAAAACCTATCTTCATCTTCCCTTCATTTGCCAGCTCTTCGTAGGCAGCGATAAACCTCTCGAGATGCCATTTATTAAGAGGATATTTCCCTATCTTTATCTTCCTATCCCATCTATCAAGATCACTCAGATACTTTGATAGAGTCATCGGTGTGTTGTAACCGCCTTTTTTGTCATATACTCTCGAATCGTAGAGAATCTCTGGTAGTGCAATATGGATAGCAACCCTCTGAAATAATTCTCTTGGTGATTCTATAACTGCCCCATTCTCATCCTTTATGAGATATCTATAGGCAAGTACTCTTAGTGCATTTACGCTGAACCTCTTATCTATCTCATCCAGTTTGTCCTTGTTGAGTATCTTCTTTTTCTCTTCTCTTATCTCTGCCTTCTTTTGCCTGTAGAGTATATATGCCTTTGCTATTTTTGTGTGACCATTTTTAATCAAAATCTTTTCGACAGCATCCTGTATATCCTCAACATTTGGTATTTTGTGGGGGCCATAGCCTTTCTGCAACTCTTCTACAACCTGATCCGATAAAACGTTTGCATTAACCTTCTTTTCTTCTCCAACTGCAATAATTGCCTTCAGAATTGCATTTGTTATTTTGCTCTGATCAAAATCAACAACTCTGCCATCTCTCTTTTCAATTTTTGTAATTGCCATATCTTCTCTCCTCCATTGTCGTATTTTAGGGAACATTAGATAAAGTGCGATAGTGCAGTATAATACTCTTATAATTGTTCACCATTCCCCAAATAACAGTAACAAACTATTATTTATAAAATATACCCTTTTACAACTCAGAACTCAAGATCCTCATCATAGCCGAGTAGCTCAGTGAGGGTTCTTTCATCATACTATGATGGAAAGATTTGAGCGGTATATATAATGTTTTGCCAAAAATAAACAGACCCGTTTTACTAAACAAGCTCAAGTGAGAAATCCTTTGCTTTAACACTATGCGTTAGG
>CAYUOG010000120.1:0-2853 GCA_964446335.1 uncultured Thermoplasmatales archaeon | reverse complement strand
GATGATCTTGCTCAGCACTTCCTGGCAAAGGCGGGAATCTACGCTGTAAGAAGGGCAAAGAAGAGTGACATGGAAAAACTCTCAAAGGCAACAGGTGCAAACATTGTTGCAAATCTAGATGATCTGTCAAAGAACGATCTCGGTAACGCAGGAATAGTAGAGGAGCGAAAGATAGGCGACGACAAGATGACCTTTGTGATGAACTGCAAGAATCCAAAGGCGGTATCAATATTGATAAGAGGTGGAACAGAGCATGTCGTTGATGAGCTCGAGAGAGGAATGCATGATGCTCTTTCTGTGGTAAAAGTAGCTCTTGAAGATGGACTTATTACAGCAGGTGGTGGAGCAGCTGCAACTGAGTTAGCAATGGCACTGAGAGACTACGCTACATCTATCGGTGGCAGGGAGCAGATGGCTATCGAATCATTTGCAGAGGCACTTGAGGTAGTACCAAGAACTCTCGCTGAGAATGCTGGATTGGATCCCATTGACATCATGATCAAAGTAAGAGCTGCACACAAGAAGGGAATGAAATACGCTGGTGTAGATGTGGAAAACGGTGATGTCGCTGACATGTTCAAGAACAACGTAATTGAACCACTCCGCGTCAGTACACAGGAAGTAAAGGCTGCCGCAGAAGCTGCGACAATGATACTGAGAATCGATGATGTAATAGCCGCCAAAGGTACAGAGGCTGGCAAAGGCGCTGGTGCTGGCACACCACCAGGAGCAGGTGGAGAAGGTTTTGAATACTAAGTAACCTTCTCTTTAATTATTTTTTATAGAATATGAGCGATTCAACGACTAAAGGAAAAAAGACTTCTACTAAAAAGATAAATGAGCTTAAATCTAGAATAGAGGAATTGGAGGAGCAGCTTAGAGAAAAAAACGATGCATTGCTTAGAAGTTACGCAGATTTCCAGAATTATCAGAAAAGGATGGAAAGGGAACTTGAGAATAAAGCCGAGGAGGCAAAGAGAGAATTTATTGAGGAACTGATTAACATATATGAGTTGCTAAGAGAGGCATACGAAGACAAAAATCCTAAAGAGGGATTAAAATCGATACTAAAAAAGATTGAAGAAATCTTTGAGAGAGAGGAGATTAAACCTATAGATTGTATAGGTAAATCCTTTGATCATAATCTTCATCATGCTGTATCAATAATTCATGATAAGAATAAAGATAATATTATAGTTGATGAGGTGAAGAGAGGGTATACGGTGAAAGGCAAACTGCTGAGACCCTCTTTGGTAGTAGTAGCGAAACAAAAGGAGGAAGAATAATGGGAAAGATTATTGGTATAGATCTAGGTACAACAAACTCAGAAGTTGCAGTTATAGAAGGAGGAAGACCAACTATTATAAAAAGTGCCGAAGGGCAACCCTACTTTCCTTCTGTAGTGGCTTTCACAAAAGATGGAGAACTTTTGGTTGGAGAAATGGCAAAACGTCAGGCAGTTGTAAATCCAGAAGGTACAGTAATGAGAATCAAGCGGAAGATGGGGACAAAGGAGAAAGTGAAAATCCATGGTAAGGAATATACTCCCGAGCAAATCTCTGCGTTTATATTGCAAAAAATAAAACGCGATGCAGAGGATTTTCTTGGAGAAAAGATTAGTGAGGCAGTTATTACCGTGCCGGCATACTTTGATGATGACCAGAGGCAGGCAACTAAGAATGCAGGAATCATAGCTGGTTTTGATGTTAAAAGAATAATAAATGAGCCCACTGCTGCTGCACTGGCATATGGTCTAGATAAAAAGGGAGAACACAAGATAGCTGTTTATGATTTTGGAGGGGGAACATTTGATATAACAATAATGGAGGTTGGAGAGGGTGTCTTTGAGGTTTTATCTACGAATGGTGACACTCAGCTTGGTGGCTCTGATATGGATAAAGCCTTGGTTGATTATATAATAGATAATTTCAAGAAAGAAAATGGTGTAGATTTAAGTAAGGATCCAAAGGCCTTGCAGAGAATATATGAAGCTGCAGAAAATGCGAAGATAGAGCTATCATCAAAACTACAGACAGAGATAAATCTTCCATATATTACTGTGGTAGATGGAGAGCCCAAGCATTTAGAAATGAAACTCAGTAGAGCACAGTTGGAGCAACTTATAGAGCCGATAATTGACAAATCCTTTGGACCATGCAAGCAGGCACTTGAAGATGCAAAGCTTAAGCCAGAGGATATAGATCATATCGTACTTGTTGGAGGAACAACTAGGATACCTTTAATAAGGAAAAAAGTCGAGGAATTCTTTGGAAAGGCACCAGAGAGAGGAGTTGACCCAATGGAATGTGTAGCTGTAGGTGCTGCTATTCAAGCTGGTGTACTCTCAGGTGCGATAGATAAAGAAATCGTACTTCTTGATGTTACTCCTCTAACTCTAAGCGTGGAAACACTTGGAGGTGTGGCTACTCCAATAATACCAAGGAACACAACTATACCTGTGAGGAGAAGCAAGATATTCACCACAGCAGCAGATAACCAGACAACCGTTGAGATCCACGTAGTTCAAGGAGAGAGAAGCATGGCGGCAGATAATAAAAGTTTAGGTAGATTTCATCTCACTGGAATTCCTCCAGCTCCAAGAGGTATACCTCAGATAGAAGTTACATTTGATATAGATGTCAACGGCATACTAAACGTATCAGCCAAAGATTTAGCGACAGGAAAAGAGCAATCCATAAAGATCACCGGCTCTACGAAACTGTCTGATGAGGAAGTTGAACGCATGAGGAAGGAGGCAGAGGCTCATGCTGAAGAGGATAGAAAGCGAAAGGAAAAGATAGAAACCAGAAACAATGCTGAAAATCTTATCTATACTGCTGAGAGAACAATCAA
>CAYUOG010000119.1:0-2861 GCA_964446335.1 uncultured Thermoplasmatales archaeon | reverse complement strand
GCTATCTTGTATTCCTCATCATTTGGTGCCTTACCATGAAAATCAACGTTGTTTTCCATGAAAGAAACTCCTTTTCCTTTTATGGTATTCATTATAATCATCGTCGGTTTTCCCTTATATTCATCAGCTTTATGAAGAGCCTCTAGAATCTGACTCATATTATGCCCATCGATCTCTATTACATGCCAACCAAATGCTCTCCATCTCTCTCTTATGGACTCGAGAGCAACTATATCTTCAGTACATCCATCTATTTGTAACATGTTTCTATCCAACAAAACGGTGAGGTTATCCAGTTTGTGATGGGATGCAGATGCTGCAGCTTCCCAAACTTGACCCTCCTCAGATTCTCCATCACCTATGAGAACATATACGTTGTAATCTTTATCGTCAAGTTTACCTGCAAGAGCCACACCTATACCAAAAGATAATCCCTGACCAAGAGAACCAGTAGAAACCTCAACACCGGGAGTTCTTGTATTTGCTGGATGTCCCTGAAGCATTGATCCAACTTCTCTCAATTTTAGAAGCTCTTTTTTATCAAAATATCCACATTCAGCAAGAACAGCATAAAGTGCCGGAGCAGCATGACCTTTGCTGAGAATAAACCGATCTCTATCGGGATCCTTTGGATTTTTTGGATTGTGTCGCATATGGTGAAAATACAGTGCAACTATGGAATCGGTAGCTGAGAGTGATCCACCAGGATGACCAGAGCGTGCACGATATGTCATCTCAATAATCGCTTTTCTCACTGCTACTGCCTTCAAATTTAATTCTTTTATAAGGTTATCATCATGAATATGCTCTTCCATATAAGCCTCTCCCAGTGCAAAGCTCACGTTTTCGGTATTCAATTGGTAGATATATACATTATGATTTGTGACGTGATAGATTATAAAGATCGTGATATATCTCTGGTCTGAGATCCCTTAATACAGGTCTAAGTGCCCTTGCTTGTTCAAGTTCATTGAGATCAATATCTGCGGTTACCATCTCCTCCTTAAACAAAGTAGTTTTTACAATAAGTTCTCCAAGTGGATTATAGAGCTGTGAACCTCCCCAGAACACAAGATCCTCTTGGGTTCCAACAAGGTTGGAGTAGGCGATAAATACAGTATTTTCTATTGCACGGGCTGGTAGTAAACGTTCAAAATATTTTCTTGTTGTGGATGGTGAGGCGGAGATGCATATAAGTAAATCAGCACCTTGTAATGTAAGAGCTCTTGTTATCTCCGGGAAATAAAGATCGTAGCAAATGAGCATTCCTATTTTGCCCAATTCTGTATCAAATACTTTTAGCTCTTCACCCTCATCAAAGAATATCTTCTCTTCGAATGGTCCAAAGGTTGGAAGAAACCATTTTTTGTAGACATCTACTCTACCATCGGGGTGAATAAATACTGCAGCATTTTTTATCAAACCCTTGACCTTTTCATCCTTGAATGGCATACCAAAGATGATGTAACTATCATTTTCTTTTGCAACTTTTTTCATCTCACTAACGGCATCGCCATCAATAGGCTCTGCAAGATCTCTAAGCTCATCTCTGCATCTATATCCGCTGAGAAAAAGTTCTCCAAAAACGTAAAGATCTGCTTTCTCCTTTTTGATGTAATTCTTCATTACCTTGATGTTTGCTTTTTTATCTGCAATCCTAGGACGAGCCGCGACAAGTGCAATTTTCATACGCATCTCCCTAGAAATAAAACAAAACTTACAATAATGTTTCCTTTCACTTCAATCACAGCACACCAAAGTAATTTTCTATTTCATAATCGGTTACATGCTTGTTGAAATTCTTGCATTCAATCTTCTTATTTTCTATGAATTTTCTATAGATGTGCTCTGTTAATGTTTGCTTTACAAGATCGCTGTTCTCAAATAGCTCTAAGGATCTATCAAGAGAGGGTGAAAGTTCACCAATCTTCAGTTTTCTACGCTCAGCTTCAGATGCATGAAACACATCAAACTCAATTGGCTCAGGCGGCTCTAGACCCTCCTCTATTCCTCTAATGCCCGCGGCATGAATCAGACTTATTGCAATATATGGATTACAAGCAGGATCAGGATTTCTGACCTCTATTCTTGTTGCCGATTCCTTTCCCTTTTGGTACTCTGGAACCCTTATGTATGCAGACCTGTTCCTCTTCCCCCATACCAAATACGTAGGTGCTTCATATCCTGGAATAAGCCTCTTGTAGGAATTGATCCACTGATTTACTCCTGCCTGAATTTCCTTTCCATATTTTATCAATCCCGCAATGTAGGATCTCAATTCTTTACTCAGCTTTTCCTTGTCATCAAAAAATATATTTTTGCCGTTCTTCCATAGAGAGAGATGTATGTGCATGCCATTTCCGTTTATGGATGATACAGGCTTTGGCATGAAGGATGCATAGAGTCCAAATCTTCTTGCAATCTTCTTGACAACATACTTTGTCAAAATTATATAGTCAGCCATTCTGAGAGCATCGGTATAGGTTAGATCTATCTCGTGCTGACTTTGAGCAACCTCGTGGTGATCAAACTCTGTTCTTATGCCCATGCTATTTAGCATAATCTGGGATTCTTTTCTTATCTCTCCATATAAGCCTGCTCTGAAGTAACCTCCATTGTCCGTATGGTTTGGACATTTATCATTATCAAAAATAAAGAATTCTAATTCGGCACCACATTTTGGAACTCCAATACTCTTGTGTTTCTCTATTACTGTCTTTAACAGTCTCCTTGTATCTCCTTCATACATCTTGCCATTGGAATCATAAATATATCCAAAAACTACCGCTTCTCTCCATGAGTTTTCAGATCCCTTATACTCCCAAGGTAGGATAGTTAGAGTATCAACATCAGGTATAAAT
>CAYUOG010000118.1:0-2923 GCA_964446335.1 uncultured Thermoplasmatales archaeon | reverse complement strand
GAAGACCGGTTAGGGCGTTCTTAAAAATCTGCTCAAAGCCAAGGAACTTAATTATTCCTAGATAAACAGAGGGATGAAACCTCAAACCACCCTTATAGGGACCGATTGCGCTGTTGAATTGAACTCTATATCCTCTGTTGACATGGATCTCACCATTGTCGTCTTCCCAAGACACACGGAACATTACTACACGTTCAGGCTCTACCAGTCTCTCTAAAATCTTAGCCTTCTGATACCTTGGGTTTTTCTTAACATAGGGCATAACGGTTGTCACAAACTCCTGCACCGCCTGATGAAACTCCTGTTCACCAGGGTTTTTCTCGATGACATTTTTCATGAACTCTTCAACATCTTTATCCATAGGTAATTCCTCCCAGACAGTTGATGGAGACGGTATCAACAACTCCTATTAAAGATTTACTGGTTTTTCAAGAGCAATAATAAATAACGCAGATAACATTATATTTCCACAAATAAAAATACCTGAAAAAACATCGAACATTCTGTAGCTCAAATGCCCCTCAACAGGCGTTCTGATAGATGTTTCAACCTTTCTGGGGGTAAAAATTTTGAATACCTGAAACAAGCGTCGTTATCCCCCAAATCTAGTAAGTAATAGATATAGCGTTTATTTAATAGAGTATCTAAGTACTCTATGTGAAAATTTATATTCACCAACCCAAAGGTAGCTTCCATCAAACCATACTCCTGCTGGCCAGAATAATCCATCTCTAGTAAACTTTGGCGGTAAATCATTTTCAAAAGAGTTTTGACCTATTACAACATCTGGTTGATCTCCTTCAGAATCGGGTATTTCATTCCATATAAGTACTCTGTTGAAACAAGTATCTGCGACGAATAGATGATTATTATCTATGAAGATATTCTCTGGGAGATTAAAATGGATACTATTTGGATTATTATAGGGTAATAATTCGAAGAATTCTGGTTTATCACTTATAAGAGAATCAACATCTATTAGGATAACTGTATTGATATAACCTGTGTATACTGCAGCGAGTTTCTCTCCGTTACTCATTATTTTTGTAACATCTTGTTCTAACTCGATTTCTTTAAATGGTGGATCATTCCAATTGAAAGGTTGCTTCCAGATGTATAGTTTACCATTAGCAGTTATATAAGCATATTTATCATCAAAAGTAATACCATTCCCCTCATGTATATCTATATTGCCCAGTTTACCACCTATGAATACCTCTGGTTTTTCACCATCTATTAGATCATTCCATTTCCATACTGCAAAACCGCCTTGAGGATCTCCTCCTCTACCGATTACATAGAATTTGTTGTTATAAACCGCTGCACTTAACGGCTCAAAATTAAGTTGATATACAATATCCGGTAGAGCACAGTTTTCATCTGGTAGATCTTTCCATACCTCGATTCTTTTAGTGAAACCACATAGAACAACTAGGGTATCATTATATACAAGTGGAACTGGGTTATCCATGAAATAATAATTTTCAGTAAGTGGGTTGATATTTGAATCTGAACCAATAGTAAAATCAGGTTCTCTATCCTCGGGTTTACCAAAGTATCCTACAATTCGTCCACCATTATAGAGTGAAAAATAACTAATCTCATTTGATCCATCTTTGGTATATACCATACCTGATCCATCACCTGCTTCATAAGAGATATTATAGAAAACTTGAGCAAAATGATTATCTATTAGTTCTTGGAGATCTATATTTCCTATTAGTTGTTTAAAATCAGGTATAACTACTACACGTCCAGGTATTACACCATATAGATCATTATCGATAACCTCAGAGCACCATAGAACTTCGCCACCAATATATGTATCATAATCAATGTTACTCTCTGGGAAGGTATTCCAGATGAAGTTTCCACCTCTACCTGTTCCTTTTGCATTGTGATCACCGATGATTAGATATGTTTCTCCATCACTCTCAATATTCCTAGGTGTACCGAAATCATCATTTGTTAGTATAACATCAGGTGGTTGATCATTAATTGTTGGAAAACTATTCCATATCATAATATTTCCACTTCGTGTATTCGCTACAATTAGTTTTTCTCCATTAGTCCAAACAGCCCAAGGCCAATTTATAGAATATTTATCATAAGTTGATATAGCATGTTCAAAATCCTTTTGACCTAAAACAAGATCTGCAGGTTGCCCATTCTCAGTAGGAAAACTATTCCATATTAGAATTCTATTATTGTATGTATCTGCCACAACAACTTTTTCTCCATCAGTAGCAACAGCTACTGGCCAACGAAGCTTATACTGAGAAGTCCCAGGGGTATTGGAATTAAAATCTTTTTGACCTAAAACTATATCTGGTGGGGTATTGCCTACAGGTAGGGTATTCCATATCAATATTCTATTGTTACATGTATCTGCTAATAGAAGATGTTTTCCATCACTTGCAATCCCCATAGGATGATAGAAACGTAGAGGGCCACCAGAGTTATTGAAGCCAAACCAATTCAGTACTATATCAGCATCTTGTCCATTACTAAGCCAACCTGACACAGGTTTATTTTGTACACTCCTATATGTACTACCTGTTTTAATGATTTGGATATCTGAATCATGGTTTATAACAGGATTTATAATATTTTCATTATCATTTTTTTCATTGTTTTCCTTGTTATCCTGTGGATTTTCAATTGGATTTTTTGTACATCCTGCTAGTAATATTATGGAAACTAGTATGAAAACTATTCCAATTATCTTTATTTTACCTTCCATGATAACTCCTCAACCATCCTATAAATTTGTAATCAACAATTATGGGTTTATTTATTGTACACTAAAAAATCTAACTATAAATTTGTATTATAAGAGGTGCTGTGAAACTATTAATTGAACGAACTCCAACCTTTGCCCGTATTCATTCTAGTTCTTAAGGAAATCTAGCGAGATAAGGTT
>CAYUOG010000117.1:0-2950 GCA_964446335.1 uncultured Thermoplasmatales archaeon | reverse complement strand
AGAGATCAAAATAAAGATTGTAGGCATTTGTTGTGTCTAAAATAATCAAATGTCTACCTTTTTTTATTTTGCATCGTTAGTAATGATAATCAGTTTATCTAATTTTAGACTGAAAGTAATATTATTTAAATAGTCAAACTTTTACATTATAAAAGAAGTGCAGGAGGTTTTATATGAGAATAGGAAGAATGATTGGGTTATACATGCTGGGTGGAGGCATAGTAATCCTACTTGTATATGGTCTTTATGAGATGCTTAAGACCATGCTCTCTACAACAGTAGATCCAATAATATTTGTTGCTGTGGTGGCAATAATACTTGGTGCTATAGTTCTGATAGTATCGGTTATTATGGAACGCAAAAACGAAGAGCTAAAGACAATCAAAAAGGAGGATTTGAAACCATGATAGTTGTAAATACTGATTTTATACAGGGGAAAGAGATAAAGGAAGTTTTAGGACTGGTAAGAGGAAACACTGTACAGGCTAAACACATAGGCAAAGACATTGTAGCAGGTTTCCGGCAGGTGGTGGGTGGTGAAATAAAGGAGTACACGGAGATGCTCAGCGAAGCCAGAGAAATAGCATTAAAACGTATGATAGAAAAAGCAGAGAAGCTTGGTGCAGATGCAGTTATCAATGTTAGGTTTATGACCTCGGCGGTTATGGCATCAGCAGCAGAGATACTAGCGTATGGTACTGCAGTAAAACTACAGTAAAAAGGATTTTTTACTATGGGTTTAACTAGTTTAATTTTTCTCGCAACAGGGGTTTTCCTCATACTCTTTGGTTTCACTGCAATGTTTTATCCAAACCTATCACGTTGGATAAATGCAGCAGGAATCAAAAGCCCTATGTTGAAGGCTTTAATCTGTATGTTAACAGGAGTGGTTTTTATCATACTAAGTGTAACTGTTAATTTCCCAGTTTAGGAGAAAAACATGGTTAACAGCTGGTTGATGTTGGCAGGCATCGGCATGATTCTTGCGGGGGCATTACCCATACTGTGGTGGTGGAGAAAAAAAGGAACATCTTTGAAATACTTTATCTTTGGTGCAGCAGTCTGGTTTGTTGCGATACTGATTAAGTTGCTGATGGATATCACTTTAACTCCCTTGTTAACCAACTATCTGCAGAGCTATGGAACCCTGGCAATAGCTGTTTCCCTTGGGTTTTATGTGGGGTTGAGAACAGGCTTGTTTGAAAGCGGTTTCACTTATATTGCAGGGGTAAAAACCAAGTTAAAACACGTTACCTTTGATGAAGCTGTAGCCTTTGGCCTAGGTTTTGGTGGGATCGAAGCTATTTTATTAGGTTTACAGTCTTTTTTGAATATACTGGTTTTCGCCTTGATGCCAACCCTTTTAAATCAACTACCGGAGGGTCAGCAGGCCATCGTTCAACATCAGCTAAACCAGTCCACATGGATAGTTTTCGCTCCTATAATTGAGAGGATAGCAACCATTGTCATCCATGTTTTTGCTGCAGTTTTGGTGTTTCTTTCAATCCATTCCTTTGAAAAAAGATACCTTGTTTACTCTATTGGTTTTAAATCTATTGTTGATGGCATTATTCCAGCCCTTTCGTTGTACATCGGCACGGCAACGTTGCTGAGTTCGTATATAATTGAATTACCAATTATCGGACTTGCAGTTATTGCACTAGGCGGTATAGGATTAATGAAGGAAAAATGGATAAAGAGTTCTAAGGAGGAAATAGTATGAAATATTGCCCAGTATGTGGCTCTCCAAACATCGAGTGGGTTTTGCCACAAACTTGGAGTAGATGGAGATGTAAAGATTGTGGCTATGAAGGTGCTCTGGTTATAGAGGATGGAGAGCTTGCTGAAGAGATAAGAAAAAAATATTTTAAAATACATCATTTATAGACATACGAGTTCCGCTGATAGAATAGCAAAGTTTTATAGAAGTTTGACATTTTACTAAGCAAACTAAAGATTTATATATACATCTATTTATATAAATATGATAAAATGAAGATATCAAAAATTCTAATCATCATTACAATTATTTTCCTTATTAATACATCAATCTCATTTACATCGTCAGTAAGGGCATTCTCTACAACAACTCCGAATCAGCTTAATAGTTATATTATCAGAGGAGTCCCTTATGTCTCGCAACAAGTGGTAATATATTGTGAATATGCAGCTATAGCGATGGTACTTAGGTATTATGATATAAACATATCGCAAATTGAAATTTTATATGATGTTGGTGGAGCACACTCTTTTGGGTATAAACCTAATGTAAAAAGTATAATTTCTTATCCATTAATCAGACCGCCGTATACGTTTAGATTTTGGACAGATGAGACTGGTGGAGGTGTTGATGATTATAAATTTATGGCAAACTTATACGGTCTATCGCTGGAATACATCTCCCCAAGTAGAATACATAATCGTGAAAAATGTTGGAAAGAATATTGGGAAAAATTAAAAGAATTCATAAGAGAGGATATCCCTGTAGTAACTGGAGTAGATCCGACAATATGGCCTCCATACTTAGAGTGCATAAATCTAAGTATATTTATACCAGCAATATTTGCCAGTACACATGTCATAGTGGTAGTGGGTTTTAATGAGACTAATAAAACAGTTTGTGTTAATGATCCCGGCACTGGATATTTTGGGCATCCAGAAAAAGGTATCTATCGATGGATCGATTTAAAAACTTTCAAAAGAGCGGTTGGAAGAATTAATTGGGAACTTAGAAATTATAAATATACTATGCTGGTTTTCAAAAAAATTTCTACTCCATTATCAAAGGAGATTGTATATGATATTGTTCACCAGAGAAATATCCAAAAAATGAAGGGAATCAGAAGTTCATATGATAAAGATATAGGTAAAATCTTTTATTATCTTGGTATAGAAGGGCTGGAGAAACTGGAGAATGATATTAAATCAGAGTTTATACCAAGAATTCCTA
>CAYUOG010000116.1:0-2954 GCA_964446335.1 uncultured Thermoplasmatales archaeon | reverse complement strand
CTTATATTCAACTGCCTTAAAAGTATCTTCTGCTATCCTTATTTTCAATGGATGTTCTGATGAATTGGTCGAATGAACCATAAAACTAATTGGATTCTCTATTTTATTGCCATCATACCAAACATCAAATATTGTCACATTAACTGAAGATAGTGATATGGTTACATCTCCATCTCCGCATAGATAGGCAGTTATATCCTTGGTTTCTCCATATGTCATTGTTATATTTTTCTTGTATTGGAATGTTATGTTATCTCCAACCTCCGTTATTTCGTAATTGCTTCTACCAACATAGATGTATATCTCTGGTACAGGTAGAGGAGTTCTCGGAGTTAGGGTTAACGTTCCATAGGGAAACCAGTAGAGTGGCGAGGCAGTTGACGTACCTTCTATATGGATTATTCCAGGAGGCCATTTTTTAGTTATCATTGTAACGTTGTGCACGCTTGTTTCATTAACTGAAAGCTTTATACCATTATTTGTTGTGTTTATTAAATCAGAGAATTTGTTGTAGGATACTGTCACTGTGATTGGAGTGTTTCCAATGTTATGTATGCCAAAAGATGATGAAAGTTTTTTGATAGTAAAAGGATCTACCCTAAGAACAATAGTTCCTCTCTTTGGCTCTATTCCGGTCATTGGCATCTCCAGTACCACCTGCTGTGAAAACACCTGTACACCATTACAATCTACCCTTAAAGTCCAGTTTGTCTGTATGCTGTTTTTAGGTATGGCATTTTGAGATACAGCTACAAAGAAAGAATAGGTACTTTCACTGTGGAAACAGGCAGATTCATTGATATATGCACAGCCACCATAACTATATAGGGGCTGCCACCTATCTGGCGATGTGTATCTCCAAGCATAGTAGTTACTGTCGTTTCTAAGATAGGATGCTGGAGGTTCTTGTCCTTTGTAGAGATAAAGTGTTAAGGTATCTGCGGGGTTATCCAGAGTGACGTTAATGTATTGCCACCTTCCTGCAACCAGAAGAGGTTTATCAAAACGAGTTTGCGGTTTATCTTCAGGGAATGCTATAGTGAGATTCTTTACCTGTGATGCAAGGGAAAAAGGAAGATTTAATATAAGCAACAAACAAAGCATGAAAAGTACTAGAATCTTATCTCTCCTCATCGGACTTACATACTCTAGCGTAGTATAAACCTTTTCGAATAGCCTTCACCTATTTACCTACGATGAATCTAGTCTCAGATGGTAGTACACATTTGATGTATATGTCCCAGCAAGTGTACCATATGGAATATTACAGTGGAATATTATGTCACCGGTAGTATGGCTTGTACCATTTAGATCATGGGCGTGATAGGTAGGAGTCGCACTTCCATAGATATATATCGGATGGGTACCATCAAAGTTTGATGCACTTGTTTTATCTCCTCCCTTCAGACCAACAGATGTATTTGGAATGCTGTCATAACCGTTTGTTTCTTGCAGATCAGATACGTTTACAGATATAGAGAAGTTTGCATTTGCTCTGTGTATAAGCGTAATAGGGGTTGCAGTTACATTGTGTCCCGGCGGTCCAGAAGCACTTGGATCACCAACACTAACTATAGCACAGTAATGATATACACCAAACTCTCCAATAACCCAGGTTACATTTCCACCTTCAGTCACTACCTCTATCTTAAAGTTCCATGAACGAGTATCATCTGTAGTATTACTTGCCGTGCTCCATGAACCATCTCCAGGTGCATACCTAAACTGATACCCAGGAGTGAACCATAGAGATATGTTGTGACAGGATTCATTGATAACTTTTTCATACCAAGTTCCTTTTGTCACTTCATTGTTTGGCCAGATAAGGTTATACTCTGCTGTTCCTCCAGTTCCACCGGTAGTTATATTTTTGTACTGCAAGAACAGGTTTACGTTTCCACCCTTTGTTTGGTTGTACTGTGTACTCTCGTTTCCATAATCATACCATGCTGTCACATTTATGTACTCTATCTCGGTCCAGTTGTTTGGACAAGTTATATTGAAAGCAAAGTTGTACTGCTGATTGACATCTATCTGCTGGTTCATCTTTGAATTGTTACTTGCATCTCTAAAATCATACCAGTTTATTACAGCAGGTGCATGATATACTGTGATAGTCAGCGTGCTTGTATTGTGCCATGCCTCAGATATATCTCCTGGATTTGCTCTTGCTTCCTTGATCATGTAGAAAAAACCGGGTGTAAAAAGCGATAACAGTAATAGTGCTACTACAGCTGCTACCATCTTTCTCTTTTTTGCTCTCATTTCCCCTCCTCAGATTGTTATTTGTGCATCCCGTTTGTAGTATTGGATGGGAAATATCATTTATAAGTTTTTCGAATAATGGTAAATTATACTTCAAATACCAATGGTAGTATAATTTAAATACTACGTTACTGATTTACTACGGTGTGAGGATGGGATTTGCACGAGATAGTGCCGTATCGTCGGTAGTTGGGACTATTATGATAATAGCTGTGGCAATCGTAGCAGTTGCCACGGTACTGGGATGGGGATTGCCCTATATGCAGAGTGTGAAGGAACAGAGTCAGGTAGAAAGTGTCACCACTCAACTACAGCATTTTAATGACCTTATGAAGGAGGTTTGTAGGGAGGGAAGAAATGCAAGTACTATAGCAAGAATAGCAATAAAAGATGGTAATCTCTATCTCGAATCAGAGGGAGAGAGACTTGTTATATTTTACTCAATGGATAACTCAGATAATTATGATTTTGATGTTTCTGGTTTAGAGAACAGAAAGTATGGTTTTAAATTAGATTGTACTAAAAATTTTAAGTGTACCGCACAGGCAACGTGGTTGGATACAGGAAGAACAGAGACGTGTACCCGCGATATCGGTGAAGAGTTTAGATTCCATTCTGTAATAGAAGGGATGGTGAGAATCAACCTCACTAATGAGGATGTGGGCGGTAAACTGGTAGGAAGAATATGG
>CAYUOG010000115.1:1177-2973 GCA_964446335.1 uncultured Thermoplasmatales archaeon | reverse complement strand
TGTACTTCCATAGCATTTAGATCAAGTACTTTTTTTATGTACACCAATCCATCCTTGTTAGTTCTGCCCTTACAAGAGAGAGGAATACCTGCAGGTCCTATTCTAATCATTAAATCCCCTTACACAAGCTCCTCAAGCCTGCTCATTATATTCCATATCAATGTTCTCCCATGAAGTGGAATATTTGGGTCATTTGCCAGTTCATCAAGCAGAGATGTAACAGATGCAACTCTTACATCAAGCGGATCCTTATCATTCATCAAAATCTTCTTTGCCTCTTCAGCCTCTCTTCGAATATTACGTGGTATAGAATTATCCTGGCTCAACATATCGAGTCCATCAATAACCTGTTCCATTGTTTCCTTCATGGGCATAACCATCACCCCAACAGCTCAATACCACCTGGTTAATACACGATTCTATAAAAATATTGGGGTTATTTCTCAAGGTAGGGTTTTGTGAATATCTCTACAATCTCCTTTGCCGTTATCTTCCCAATGCCAGGAACCTGAAAGAGATCTTCCTCACTTGCATTTGCTATATTTCTTATGGTTTTAAAGTGTTTGAGTAGTCTCTTTGCAAGAGTAGATGAAATATTTGGGAGACCTTCAACTATAAATTGCTGCCTCTCATGAGGTAGCATTGCTCTCTTTTCTCCCCTTATTGCAACCTCTTTCCTTTCGCTCTTTTGCTCTCTCTTAGCTGTTAATGAAAGAATTCTGGCTGTTTCCCTGTAATCTCTTGTGGTTAGGATCGGAATTCCATAATCGATTATTATGGATACAAGACTTCCAAGTATGGCAGAGTGGTTTATGTTCCTTCTCGTAAAAATATCACCACCCTCTATTATGAGCAGAGGTCTTGCAAAGGCATCTCTGAGCTCAATCATCTGTCTGAAAAGCTTTCCGTTGATCATGGATTCCAAGAAATCATCAACGCTCTTCCGCTCAACACCTATCCTTGAAGAAAGCACATAATCTCCAACTGCAAGCTGTCTCGGCTTTACCTTTACTCCAAGATCAGTTAACTCTCTCACAACCTTGGATCTATACTCTCTGTTATCAACAATTATTTTTGTTTCTTCCTTTTCATTTTCCTGAAAATCGGTGAGTTTCTTCTGTTCCGGAAAAGTGTGATTCCATGTCCCTCCTTCCCTTTCAATTCTCCTTTTGATTTCCTTCCTAAGATTTTCCAGTTCCCTTCGCATCCTCTTTTCCTTTCTCAGGGATGCCCAGTAGTAACCCTCATCCGATGTGTTTTTTGTTATCAGTATAACCACCTTACCAGGCATCTTCCTTGCTGTTCTTCCCCTTCTCTGTATCGTGCGTATTTCAGATGGTATGGGTTCATAGAATACCACCATGTCTGTAGACGGTATATCAATACCCTCCTCAGCAACAGATGTGGCAATTAGTGTGTTGTAAATTCCCTCTTTGAATTTTCTTATAACCTCTGCCTGCTCTTTTTGACTCATTCCTTTCTCTTCTTTCCTTGTCGCCTGTCCTATGAATCTCTTTGGCTTTATGCCATCGCATTTTCCAAGCGCCTCTTCAACCTGTGACGATGTATCCCTATAATGGGTAAAGACAATAACCCTTGAATCTGGTTTTTTCTGAAATTGCTCCTTAACCACGTTTGCGACATGTTTTATCTTTGGATGGTCAATATCAAGGGCATTAAGACGGGCAAGAGCATCGAGAATTCTAGAATCCTGCATGATCCTTCTAGATGCTTTACTTCCTCCTTTGCTATCTGCCTCTCTTCGCATTCTATGAAAATAGTTCTTTGTTGCCTTT
>CAYUOG010000115.1:0-1167 GCA_964446335.1 uncultured Thermoplasmatales archaeon | reverse complement strand
TTACGCCTTGGGTTTGCAGAAGTTCAATGGCATGGTAAATCTTGAGAGTCTCATTCTGCAGAACTGCAAGTTTGAAGAGTCTATCTTTTCTTTCAACCCCCTCCTTTATAGCACTTTGTATTTTAGTCTGAATCTCCAGAAGTTTTCTTCTATTTATCCTTGAGATAGATGCACTGTCTATGGCTCCCGACTCTTTTAATTCTTTAAGTCTTTCAGCCAGAGCTTCTTTGAGCAACTCTATAATTTTCTCAAACTCATCTGGCAGATCTATTCGTTTCCATACGATCTCTACATTGTGAACATAGGGTTTTACGTCTCTATCATAGCTGGTTCGTATCTCTATGTTCTCTATATCAAGATTTTTGCACACCTCAAGAATTTTCTCTGTATCACTACCTGGAGATGCAGTTATTCCAAGAACCAATCTATTTCTACCCTGTTTTTTATACATCTCTGCCACAAAAACGTAAGAGTACTCTCCAACGGCTCTATGTGCCTCATCGAAGATTATCAAAGAAACATCAGACAGATCTACCCTGCCAGAGATTATATCATTCTCTATAACCTGAGGAGTTGAAACAACGATTGCGCTATTTTTCCATAAATTCTCTCTTTTTTTTGGAGATAGTTCGCCAGTGAACTGGACTATCTTATTTTCATCAATAGTGAGATGTTCCTTCAAAAAGGAAACATGCTGAAGAACGAGAGGTTTAGTGGGTGCAAGGAAAAGGATCTTTCCTCCAATCTTTTTAATCCTCTCCACCATTACAAGGAGGGCTATAACTGTTTTTCCCAGTCCAGTAGGGATAACAACGAGTGTACTGCTCTTCAGTGCCGACGTTGCAATTGCTGTTTGATACTCTCTGTACTCTATGGTTTTTGGTTTTATCAGCTCATGTTCAATATACACGTATCTTTGAATGTCTAATGAGATTTTATTTGTTTGTACTAAACTGACCTCTGTACCTTACAGTTTATACAGATTCCATTGGCTGCATCGTAACAATCCCTGCACACCATTCTACCACAGAGATGACAGGTAAACATCTCTCCGGGTTTGCCACAGATGCTGCACAAACCCATTATCTCCATGATCTACTTCTCTCCCAATGCTATCATTCTCTTTGTTAACTCATCAAGTGTGAGGTTGGTTATTACAAGAGGAAT
>CAYUOG010000114.1:0-3009 GCA_964446335.1 uncultured Thermoplasmatales archaeon | reverse complement strand
AACGATTTAATTATACTTGGAATTGTCGTTGGAATAGGACTGTTTTTTATTGGAGCCATTATCTACAATGTTTTTCCAAGTAGTGAAGCAGATATGATTTCCTATAAGGTGTCTGCTGTGATTAAACTTCTTGGATTGGGTATATTAACAACTTCAATGCTTGTAGGTGGAATAATAATTGAAGATATTGATAAGAATCTAAAAATGTTACTTCTTCTGCTTGGATTGATATTTCTAATGGTATACTCTATAGTCTCACCCGCGTTGGAATGGAAACTTCCAAGCAGTAGTGGTAATTTAACTGCCTACGATACGCATCCGACTGGTTATGGCACACCTGGATTTGAAATTATACCTGCATTGTTGGCAATTGCTGTAATAGCTCTTCTTGGTAGAAAACTTCAGATAAAAAATTTTGAAAAGAGATAACCTGCCTCTGGGCATTCGTTATTTCCTATTTAAAAGGGAGAAACTTTCATAAAAAGTAACTTTTTATTCCAATAAAATCTTTCTTTTATAGAATTGAATTTCTTATGGAAAGCGAAAAAAATATATATTACATATATTATATTAGTAGAAAGAGTGATACTATGGCGTCTATAAAAAAATTAAATGAGATAGGTAATTCCCTAGGCCTATCGAAGGATGAAATTAAAAGTGCACTGAAGCGAAGAAAAAGAGAGATACTGTTTGCATTGATACCAGTTGTAGCTGTGGCAATTAATGTTTCAGTACTTAATGTACTGGGAGTGCGTTATGGCGGTGCAAGCGCAGAAGATTTTGAAATCTTAAAGCGATTTAGATTTCTACGATTTCTGCTTGGTCTACCGTAAATAAAACATATTATCTAATGCTATCCATCAAAAAAGTTTGATAGGGTTTATATTAGTTTATTATATACTTTCTTTCTACTGAGTACTGAGGTGAGAAATGTTTAAAGAGCGCTATATACCATACTACGCATTATTTGAACTTACTCTTAAATGTAACATGCGTTGCTTACACTGCGGCTCTTCTGCTGGTAACCGGAGAGTGAAAGAGCTATCAACTGAGGAATGGAAAGGAGTAATCAAGGAACTTTCAGATATGGAATGTAAACTTGTTACTCTTTTAGGTGGAGAACCTTTTATTAGACGTGATTGGTTTGAAATTTCTAAAGAGATTAAAGATAGAGGTATGGATCTTACCATAATCTCAAATGGTCTCCTTATCAATGAACGATTAGTTTCTAAACTACGAACACTTGAACCCTATACCATCGCGATAAGTTTAGATGGTGGAACCGAAAAGACACACGATTATATAAGACAAGTAAACGGTTCGTTCAAACAAGTAATGAAAGCATTAGAGTTATTGAGATCTGCAGATATCAATACTTCAGTTATAACTACTCTCAGCAAAATGAATTTTAAAGAATTACCAAAGATTAGAGAGCTTCTGGTTGGCAAAAATATTGCCTGGCAGATACAGATAGCATCGATAGTAGGGCGCTTTCAAAAAGAACAGATGCTTTCTAAGGAAGAATTCTATTCAGCTGGACTTTTTATAGCAACCAGTAGAGAAAAATACAGTATAGATGAACTTCCAGTAACTGGAGCACATTGCTTTGGATATCATTCTAGAATTTTACCAAATGTTAACATAACGCCATGGAAAGGTTGTCCTGCAGGCCTTTTCACAGTCGGGATTCAAAGTGATGGTGGTGTTAAAGGATGTTTGTCTCTTTCAGATGATTTTATTGAGGGAAACATACGAAAAATTTCTTTACATGAATTATGGAACAATCCAAATTTTGCCTCTTATAATCGAAACTTTAAAAAACATGATCTAAATGGAGATTGTGCCAAATGTAGATTTGGAAAATCATGCAGAGGAGGGTGTCTTTCGGTATCAACCTCTGTAACTGGCAAACCACATGCAGATCCCTACTGTTTTAGAATCATAGAAAAATCTCTATTTAATATGTAACTATCATCTTCTCTATATCAATTATATTATCAAGTTTATGAATCATTTCATCTATTATGGGTTGTGAAAATTCTATGAATCTCACCAAGGTGGTACGTGCCATAACATCTCTCAGTTTACTCGATAGAATTGATAAATCTTGCCAATACATTGATTCGGTTTTGAGTAAAATTGCGTTCTTTTTATGATAAGAATGCATATATTCTCTTTCCATCAGAAGCTCTGATATTATAATCTTACTTTTTGCCTCTTCATGGAAATATCTTGACATTATATGGAATGGATATGAAATGTTAAAGTATTTAGTTATCTTGTTAAGTATGTAGTATATAGGCATATATCTAGTAAATTTTGTTTTAAAGTCTTTTTGTAAAGCCTTTAATGCGTCTATACCAAATTCCTTAAAGTTTTTTTGTATGTACATGCCATCATATGAACTTCTGATTCCCTTCATTTTTTGGATATTTCTCTGGTGAACAATATCATATACAATCTCCTTTGATAATGGAGTAGAAATTTTTTTGATTATATACATAGAGTAACCCGATGGTCTTAATTCAAAATAAGCTCTTTTTACTGCAGTTCTAAAATCTTCAAGTTTAACCCATCGGTAGAATCCTTTAGTGTAACCTACATATTGGTCATTAACACAAACTGTTTTATTAGTCTCATTAAAACCTACTATTACTATCACGCAACAAGAGCGAGATAGTAAAAAATTTTTAGTGATATTCATCTTCTCTCTGTATAATGGCCATGCTAATGGGTCTACTAGAGTTACCATAGGTGTGTCATTTATGATATTGCTTTTTACTTCAGTCCAATATCTATTCCATAATATTTTATCATTAGATCCCTTTGGACGTTTTATCTCGAAAGATAAGCCAAATAAACTAGCTAAAAATCTGTAATCATCAGGACCGCCTACTGATAAATCTCCTACGCATGTAAAGCTATAGGGAGGTTTTCTTGGAGGCATTTCAAAGAGTCTTTTTTACTGGAATTCCATACCCTATAGAGTAACCTCCACCAGAAAAGTAA
>CAYUOG010000113.1:0-3023 GCA_964446335.1 uncultured Thermoplasmatales archaeon | reverse complement strand
TAACCTCATACATGATGATGCCAAAATGTGCCAAGTATTGATTAAAGTATCGATTACATCAGACAGCAAATTTTATCTCCACCTTCTCTTTTATCGATGTTCACGGGCTCGTAGATCAGCGGAAGATCGCTCCCTTGGCATGGGAGAGGCCTGGGGTTCAAATCCCCACGAGTCCATACTCATCATAGGGAGAAAATTTGTTCAACAGACCCGAAAATCGTATTCTTACATGGTTTTTGCTCCAATATAAAAAGTTATGAACATTTATATTCTCAATTATGTATCAATACTATCAATAATTAGATTTTAGAACCCTCTTCTATGATTACATGGATCAGGAGGAGATGTAAAATGCTGCAGTAACTGATAGAATTGGTTAGAAGGGAAAAATATCTTTCGATAAAATCTGAGAAGAATATAGAGATAAAAATGATAGCTGTTATTCTCTATTATACTGAAAATTCTATTGGAAGTGAGAATAGTCTCTTTAATTTAACAGTGTAAATAAATAAAAAATCGTTTAAATGACTGTATCGAGTATATACTCTCGAGAATGTTCTTCTTATTTCTCTCCTAGTGCTATCATTCTCTTAGTTAGCTCATCAAGTGTAAGATTGGTTATTACAAGGGGAATATTCTCCGCATCGGCTAGCTTGACTGCAAGAGGATCCACAGAACCAGGCTTATGATAAACAACAACTGTTGGTTTCATAGGATGAACCCTTACTGCTATCATTGGACTTCTTCCGTACTGTATGCCAGTAAAAACCAGTGCTCTATCTGTACTCCATCCATACAGCCTGGTAAAATCAGTTGAACTGATCGTTTTTATGGTTTTTATGCTATCTACAAGTGTAAACCCCTTTACGCTTTTCCTCTCCATATCCGCAGGAGAATTTGCCACCTTTCCTTCTATTGCCTCGATGAACTTCTCCACTGGAATAGCATAGGGATACTCCATGATTTCTAGAATTCCTTCGGTACCCTCTGTCATAGATGCATACTTTTGCAGTACCTTGCCTCCCCGTTTTTCATCTATTTCAAAAAGCGCCTCAATTATACGCTTTATATTTTGTATACCAGGAGATTTTCTCCTTCCTGACTCATAATCACTCAAAACACTTGGAGATATTCCAAGGGTTTTTGCAAGTTCAGTTTGTGAAATATCAAAAATGATGCGCCACTTTCTGATTGTTCTTCCCGGCTGTGGACTCAGAGTTATCTCACCAGCAATCTTCTCAGCCAACCTGTTTTTGATTCTCATTTCTCTACAGGCCTGAATTTGTATCCATAGTATATAGCTCCTGTGTAGCCGTCATCTTGTATTCTTCTAAACGTCGCCTGCACCTTCATGCCTATCCCTATTTTATCTAAATCACAATCTACAATCTGACCGGTTATCCTTGGACCTTCATCAAGCTCAACTATTGCTATTGCATAGGGTGCCTGTCCTTCAAACTTTGATGGAGGGGTGTGTACAACTGCATATGTAACAACCTTTCCACTACCCTTTAGCTTGACATCAACCATCTTTCCTAAACTACTTCTTCTGCAGTAGGGACATACCTCCCTTGGCGGAAAATAAACTCTATTGCATACTGTACATTTGTTACCCATGAGGTTGTATCTCTGTGGTATTTCTCTCCAAAACCTAGCAACAGCTTTAACCATCTAAACCGCCTCCATGATATGAACAACACAGGATGCTCCACTACCACCTATATTGTGGGTTAAACCTATACGAGCATCTTTAACCTGCCTTTTATCCGCCTCTCCTCTCAACTGTTTCACTATCTCAACGACCTGAGCTACACCTGTTGCTCCAACTGGATGCCCCTTGGCTTTTAATCCTCCACTGGTGTTTATTGGCTTGTCCCCATCAAGTGCAGTGACTCCTTCCTCAGCAGCCTTGCCACCCTCTCCCTTCTTGAAAAATCCCAGATCCTCTATTGCAAGTATCTCCGCTATTGTAAAACAGTCATGGACCTCTGCCACATCTATATCTTTGGGTTTAATCTTTGCCTGCTTGTATGCCATCTCAGCAGCTTCTACAGTGGATTGAAACGTGCATATGTCCTCTCTACCATGCAGCGCTAAGGAATCTGACGCCTGTCCAGAGCCTATTATCTTTACTATTTTATCTGTATAATCTTTAGCCTTCTCAAGAGGACAGAGTATGAGTGCAGCGGCTCCATCGCTGATTGGAGAGCTATCCAGAAGAGTTAAAGGTTCTGAAACTGGTGTTGCATTGATAACATCATCTACGGTAATCTTCCTATGAAACTGTGCATTGGGATTCAACAGCCCATTCTCATGGTTTTTCACAGCAACCTGTGCTATCTGCTCCCTTGTTGTACCATATTCATACATATGTCTCCTTGCTATCATTGCATACAGGCTTGGGAAGGTGGCACCGAAAAACGCCTCCCATTCCTGATCTGCAGCCATCGCAAGTATATCTGTTGCCTCACCACCGACAACATCTGTCATCTTTTCTACTCCACCTACCACAACTATGTCATGCATACCTGATGCAATTGCAATATAAGCTTGTCTAAGTGCCATTCCACCGGATGCACAGGCACTCTCCACCCTTGTTGCAGGAATGTGCATTGTTGATAGGCCAGAACTATCAGCAACAAGAGCACCTACATGTTCCTGTCCAACAAATCTACCTGCACTCATGGAACCAACATAAAGAGCATCTATCTCAGTACCACTTATACCTGCATCAAGAATCGCCTTTGTTCCTGCCTCAGTAATGAGTTGTCTAAGTGATTTATCCCAAAGCTCACCAAATTTTGTGAGACCTACTCCGATTATTGCTACTTCTCTCATTCTATCACTCCACATACAATAACTCTCTAAACTTGGTGTACATACCATA
Source organism: uncultured Thermoplasmatales archaeon (assembly GCA_964446335.1). Lineage (GTDB taxonomy): Archaea > Thermoplasmatota > E2 > DHVEG-1 > B18-G2 > CAYUOG01. Next base: position 136 of record CAYUOG010000113.1, on the reverse strand, counting down.
GTTTATGTATCTCTTCTTTGCAATAAGTTGCTCAACAGTTGGTGCCTTTTCCTTTTTGAAAGTTTTTATTTCATCTGTAACAGTTATATCAAAAGAATCGCTCCCAGCGCCAGAACCAAAGCTTGTCACAAGTATT
>CAYUOG010000112.1:0-3043 GCA_964446335.1 uncultured Thermoplasmatales archaeon | reverse complement strand
TAGAACAGGCTATATTAGATAAAATAAAGGATAATATAATGCTTTCTCAACTTGCAAACGGAAAAAAACTTCGTCCTTTAATAGCCATTCTCTCTTTTAAGGCTTGCACTGGAGGAAAAGAAGATGAAAGTGCTTATAAAAGAGCTGTAGATGGTACTGTAGGTATAGAGCTTGCCCATACAGCTTCTCTTATTAATGATGATATTATAGATAAAGATACTTTACGACGTGGTAAACCTTCTCTGTATATGGAAAAAGGTATTGAAACAGCAATTCTGATAAGTCAAAAGATGCTTGCTGTTGGTTTTAAGATGGCTGTAGAACGTGGTATTAAGTTTGTGGAGCTATATATAGATACATGGAATGAAGCATTATCTGGAGAGCTATTGGAGATAGAGATTAACAAAAGAGGTTCTTTTTCTATCAATCTCTTTATCGACACATACTTTTCAATAATAGAGAAAAAGACAGCATCTATATTTAGCTCTGCATGTAAAGCTGGCGCTCTAGAAGCTAATTCAGATGAAGAAACCATTAAGATAGTTGGAGAATATGGTAGAGAAGTTGGTATGGCCTATCAGCTGGCTGATGATTTAGTAGATATAACCAATGGTGAGAGCATCATAAGTGTTATCCTTCCTTTGCTAAATAGGATAGAAAGAATTGAAAGAGAAAGCATCAATGGCATTAAAATAGAAGATATTAAAAAGAAAATAAAGGATCATGAGAAAGAAATAAAGGAATTTTTCATTAATGAAATAAGAAGAAGAATAAATAGCGCGGAAGATTTAATTAGAAACTCTCCTCTTCCAAATTCCATATATAAAGAGTTACTCTTACAGGCACCTAGATATATTGTAAATAGAATGTTGAAAACAATAAACATGGTGATTTGATGGCTATAGAGAAAAAGGGAATGCTTTCCCCATTTACTATCCTAACCAGTTTTATTACAGGAGCCCTTTTCTCTCTTTTGGGATCCATAGTAGCCGTTGATATGAAAGTAGTTGAAAATCTTAACATGATGAATGCATTTTTGGTTATGTTTGGTGGGTTTATTGCCCATTGGATACTTGCTCATACTATTCATGATCTTTATCACTACAAAATAGAAGAAAGAAAAACTTTTTCCAAAAGAACACTTAAAATATTGCTGGTAGTCTCTGCGATTCTCCTCCTCTCTATTGCTATATATCTGACTTATACCGTAGGTTGGTTGGTTCTTTTGTTTGCAATCATAGGCGCCGTTACCTGCATGTATGCTGAAGGTTTATTACATCATGAGTCACAGATGGCAATAGCCGCTTTCTTTCTAGTTATAGGTGCTTTCTATGTTCAAACTGGAACACTATATCTTCCACCGATCACTACTTTACGCTTGATTTCCATTTCTTTATTTTCCTTTTTTTCTCAGTATGGATGGCTTTTATTTTATAGGCTGGATGATTATGGATGGGATATTGCAGTAAAAAATAGGAGCATAATCATAACAAAGTTGGGTTTACCATTCTTGATACTTTATTTTTTAATGGCTTTATAGTTTCACACTTGATAACTCAAAAGACCAATTATATTAAAGACGGAATAGAATGTACATTCATTGCCAGAGCTCTTACTTTGTATGCATATCCTATGAAAAAGATATGATCTTTCTGGAATGGAGAACCGGAGACACGAATATATATTCCAACAAATCTTCTCATCATACCAAACTGAAATCCTTTCAGTATGCGGATCTTTGGAAGAATTGGATCTATAATCACTGTCTTACTCCTGTTTGTATAGTTGGATTTTCCAAAGTAGAACCAGAAAGTAAGAGGTTTATAGATACTCATGCTTGCAAAGGGTCTGATGTCTATCTTCTTACTATAACCACTGCTTACAATGAATACTCTCTTTTCTAAAGGTCTTAAACTCTGCAGTCGGAACCATCTTTTTAACCAAGTATGGTTGTCATAAAAATCTTTGATTGCCTCTGTTATGTTTGTAAAGTTCCCAGACAGGGTTTTGTTTATTATATCTGAAAAACTGTTATTCAGATTCTTCAAATCTTCCCAAGATATGTTGAACAGCCTCTCTATGATACTTCCGTTCTGATCAAAGAAGGTATATTGAACAGTTACGGTTTGCTTTACCTCATTTGTAGAATCTTTAACTGCTCCACTTGTATTGAGTATAGGAGACACAAGAAGAATCGAGGCCATAAATATGATTGTAATAATTTTTCTTTCTTTCATATGCTACCTCTCAAATTACTGTTGTTTTTTATATTAAAACCATTATATATAGATTGCGTTAATTTACTTACCCTTTTTGCCTGATTTATCTACATTTTCAACCAATTTCGATATCAGCTCATTGTCAAGCAAGGACTTCTCTTTCTTCTCTTCTTTGTAAACTCTCCATGGCAACTTGTGTTTTTCAAGAGTAAGCACATACACAACGCTACCGATGCCTATCCATGCTAAGAGGAACATAAAGCCCGGCATTGCATCTTCGAGTCTTAGAATATATCCAAAGAAAAGTGCAGATGTAAGCATGCCAACCAGGGCAACAACCCAGAGAGCTCTTAACTTGAATCTTGCTTTCTTGTAAATTTCAGGATGCTTATAGGGTAAAATCAATGTGGCTAGAGATGTAGCCATAAAGACAAGCAGAACCGCCATATTGATCATCATAACAGCCTGCATGAACTGCCTTGCCAAGAGAATGATGGAAACTGCCATGATTGTGTTTACTACAAGAGTCCACTTTGGTACTCCAAATCTATTTAACTCGGCAAGTTTCCTTGGAACTATCTTGTCCTTAGCCCAGGCAAAAGAAAGTCTTGATGTGGAGAGTATGGTGGGATTTATATCAGATATTATGGCTATAGAACCAGCGAAGGCGACAAAGGCTGCCAAAGGTAAAGGTAAGAAATGCGATGCTACATCTGCTATGGAACCATTGGCAAAATCATAGGAAGAGTAGAAGGATGGTGACATAGAGCCATAAATTATCAGAGCAACTAGTATGTAAATAATTGCTATAACTGAGATTGACA
>CAYUOG010000111.1:0-3054 GCA_964446335.1 uncultured Thermoplasmatales archaeon | reverse complement strand
AAAATTTTCAAGACTCCAGCACCTTTATAATTTCCGTGTTTCAGCATGATTAAAGCTTCATTCGCTTCCTCAAGTTTAAACTTTTTAATTTCAGGTTTAATAGGAATCTCAGCAGCCAGTGGTAAAAACTCCTGAACATCTTTTCTGGTTATGTTTGCTACACTCTTGATCTCCTTTTCATTCCATAAATGAATTGCATAGTTAAGTTCAGGGATCGTTGTTTCCTTCCGAATGGCATTTATAACCAGTCTGCCCCCTCTTTCCAGATTACGAAGTGCCTCCTTTACAGGCAAACCAACAGGTGTTGTATCTATTGCCTTATCTATTTTTTTGGGAGACGTATCTCCAGTAACCCCTACCCAGTCAGCACCCATCTTTAAAGCGAGCTTACTTGGTTCATCGTTTCTTCTCCTTGTGAAAACAAAAATCTTTGAGTTTGGGTAAAGATGCTTAACAAGTTGGATAACTATATGTGCTGATGCTCCAAAACCATATAGCCCAATTGTATCACCGTCTCTCATTTCTGTTAGCTTTAGAGCTCTATATCCTATTGCTCCCGCACACATAAGAGGTGCAGCTTCTAAATCCGAAAAAACATCTGGTATGTGATAGGCAAAATCTTCTGATACAACCATGTACTCTGCATAACCTCCATTTTCATCACATCCTGTAGCCTTAAATTTTGAACATAAGTTTTCCATACCATTTCTGCAGAATTTACATTTTCTACAGGTATGATATATCCACGCCACACCAACTCTATCCCCAATTTTGAATTTATTAGCTTTTGATCCAAGTTTTTCAACGTATCCAATAACCTCATGTCCAGGAACAACAGGTAGTTTCGGTTTTTTTCTTCCCTCTATTTCATCAAGCTCGGTGTGACATACTCCACATGTAGATACCTTTATCAGGATCTCATTAGAGTTGGGTTTAGGAGTTGACAAATCTTCTAAAATCAGAGGTTTAGTTTCAACCAGTGCAATCTTCTTCAAAACCATGGCTTTCATTCAATCATCTCCTATATCATTATTCTCAATTTTTTTATCTGCTGCCATACCAACTGCAATAAGATAACCCTTTGCTCTTTCTGCATACTTATATCTGTCAACCAGATTCCAGAATTCTTTTGAATGATTTGGATGGACAAGATGTGCAAGTTCATGAATTATTACATAATCTCTAACCCATCGCGGCATATTTGATATACGATCAGAGATTCTAATCTTTCTGCTCTTTGGACTGCAACTTCCAAATTTGGATCTCTGGTTTGTAACGTATTTTATCTCAAATTTTAGTTTTCCATCGAAATATTTCCTGTTTAATTCCTCTGCACGTTTTGTAAGCAAACCATTGCTGTTTAACTTTTCTCTTTTCTTTTTCTCCTCCATCTTTTTGATTATTTCTCTGATGTATTTCTGTTCCCTCTCTTTGTCCATTGCCGCAGGCGAATATACGAAGATTTTTCCTTTGATCTCTTTAGCCTGGATGGTCTTTTTTCTTTTCTTACTTCTGATTATTATGATGTTTTTGTCTTTTACCATCTGTTTCTGAGAATATTATAGCAATGTTAAACATTTTCCATAAAAGTAATTTTTTCGAAAGGAATATATAGGAACGAGTTACAGATAAAAAATTAGAGAGTATAAAGAGTTGACCTTAATGAAGATCAGTATAAAGCTCTACAAACGGGGAGAGGAGCTCCTTATCGGGGCATGTGATGAAGAACTTCTTGGAAAACGTTTCAAGGAGGGAGAACTTAGATTACATGTTAAAAAAAGTTTCTATGATGGACATCGTATCGATGAGAAAGTTCTGGTTGCCTATCTTAAAGAAGCAACTATAGCAAATCTTGTTGGAAAAAGAACAGTCGAATGTGCAATAAAGCATGGTTATGTTAATCCTGAGTGTGTATTAGTTATAGGTGGCATACCTCACGCTCAAATAGTGAAGATGCTTTAAAGCACATTGAAGATTTTGCAAAATAAAAAGTTCTTTAAAGAGATAAATGGTTCGAGAAAGTGTGAACTATGGAGCTGTCATCCCTAATTGAAAGCATCCTACCATTTACCGAGATCATATCTACCATTGTTCTTATAATTACTTTATGGATAATGTTCAAAGAATTTCAGAGAAGTAGTAAGGTAAGAAGACAGGACATGTATACCAATTTGGAGCTCTCTAGTATAGACCTTTTTAAAATGGTCATTGAACATCCTGAATTGAAAAAAATTTATAATATTAAGATTAACAAGAAACTTTCAGATACTGAAAACAAACAGCTTTCCGAATATACAGCATCTCTACTAAACCTATTTGAAATACATTTTAATCTTAGGTTATCTGGAGATATAGACCCCATAATATTTGCAACTTGGATGCCCTGGCTCTATGAACTCTGTAGAAGCGAGTATTTTAAGAAAATATGGATGGATTTGCAAAAACATTATGTACCAAGATTTAGAAATTTCATAAATTCTCTTATAGAGGTAACAGAAAATACCAAAGAACCTCTTAAAGAAAAAGTATTTTATGAAAAAGCATCTCAATTAATGGACAATGATCCCATCATAAAAAATTGGCTTACTAGCTAAGTATCCTTTGTTAGTTTTTTCATCTTCTTCTCTATTTTCTCCCAATGACTTCCTTTCCAGTATACCTTATCGCACTTCTTACAATACCAAAATTCATCGTGCAGATCAAACACTTTTGGAGGAACTTTGTCCTTTATCTTGGATTTTTCTATCTCAACAAGTGGAGTATTACAGAGAGAGCATCTCGAAAGAATTTCTTCTTCATTTATCGAATAGATTAAGGTAACTGCCTTTAATTGTTCATCTAAATCTGTTGAGTTAATTTCAATGACTTTAATCTCCCTCTTTTTTGCTCTTTCAATCAGTTGTTTGTCTCTCGAAATTATGGCCCTCTTTTCCCTTTTGGCAATATCAAGGATTCTATCATCTGTCGTTTTATCATCTACATAATAGACATCAAATCCTAAAAGGCGTAGCCATTTAGCAAGTGTACCCAACATCTGGTCACAGAGCAGTTTCA
>CAYUOG010000110.1:0-3059 GCA_964446335.1 uncultured Thermoplasmatales archaeon | reverse complement strand
TTTTTATACAGAGCCACAACATGAATGATGTAAAAGGAGAATAAAAATATTGGCAATTGTGGGTTTGCTAATAAACTATCGAACGTCAAAGGGCACGCGTCAAAAAGCATAAAAGAACAGCGTCATTAAGAATATATGTCAATGAAAATCGCCTTTATCTCAGATATTCACTCAAATATTCATGCTCTGTCTGCTGTGATGGAAGAGATAGAAAAAGAAAACGTCGATGAAATCTACTGCTGCGGCGATATAGTTGGATACAATGCTTTCCCAGGAGAATGTATTGAGCTTGTAGATAAGTATGTCAAGGCAAGTGTAAGAGGAAATCATGATCATGCTACTATAAATGGAGACACAATTTGGTTTAATGAATATGGAGTTGCAGGTATAAACTACTGTAGGAAGGTTTTATCGGATGAGAAAATTAAATTCCTGGAAAGTTTACCCACACATCTTCACTTCAACAGAGAGGGAATAAAGTTCTATATGGTGCATGGAAGTCCGAGGAATGAACTCTTTGAGTATATATTTCCCTCCACCAGTGAAGAGACTTTTGAAGAGTTCTCTATCTCGGTTGATGCAAATGTAGTAGTGCTTGGTCATACCCATATCCCTATGAAAAGAAAAATTGGTGAAACACTGTTTTTAAATCCTGGCTCAGTCGGTCAACCAAGAGATGGTAATCCAAAAGCTTCCTTTGTGATATTCGACTGCAAGAACAAAGAAGCAGTTTTTAGAAGAGTAAACTACAACATAGAAGAAGCAAAACGTGCTATAATCGATAAAGGATTACCTCTCTTTTTGGCAGAGAGGTTAGATCTTGGCATATAGAAATCGCAATGCTTTTTAATCGATTGTTCATACCTCAATTCGGGAGAGGCTATAAGTGGATCCCATACTACTACTGCTGATCATCGGTGGTGCAGGAGCAATAGGCTTCTACATGGCATGGAACATAGGGGCAAATGATGTTGCCAACTCCATGGCTACAGCCGTTGGTGCAAGAGCTATAACCTTCAGACAGGCGGTTCTCATTGCTGGAATTCTCAATTTTATTGGTGCGGTATTTGTTGGTTCTCATGTGACACAGACGATTAAGGGCAATATAGTCTATCCAGATACAATACCAGACCCGCATACTCTGCTGCTTGGTTTCATAGCCTCATTACTGGCTGCATCCATATTTGTTATGCTATCCACATGGAAAGAAATGCCTGTTTCAACTACTCATTCTGTCATTGGTGCATTGATTGGTTTCGGATTGATGGCTGGTGGAATCTCATCAGTAAACTGGATAAAGCTCGGAGAGGTTGCATCAAGTTGGTTGTTGTCTCCTATTGCTGGAGCTTTAATCGCATTTATAGTTTTTAAAGTAATAGTCAAATCAATATTTGAAAAAAAAGATCCTGTAAATGCTGCAAAGCTGGTGGGTCCAGGGATTATAGGAGTAACTGCGTTTATGATAGTTTCTTCGCTGTTTCTCAAAACAAATCTTGGAAAGATGCTCGGATTAACAGATCTAGATATCGTACTCATTTTATCTGGTTTGATTGGAATCGTGATTGCTGCAGCATCTGCAATTATGCTAAGGAAAATAAAGGCAAAATCATATCACGACTATGACACTGTTGAGAGAATCTTCAGGCGACTTCAGATAGTAACCTCTTGCTATGTTGCCTTTTCTCATGGGGCAAACGATGTTGCCAATGCCATAGGACCTGTTGCGGCAATTTTTTCTCTTTCTATAGAAGGTACACTCAACCCACTTGCAGCAGTTCCTATGCCGCTGTTAGCACTAGGAGGAATAGGCATAGCAATAGGTTGTATGACCTGGGGACACAAGGTTATGAAGACCCTTGGATATAGAATAACCTCTTTAACCAATACACGAGGATTTTCTGTAGACTTTGGTGCTGCAACTACAGTCCTGATTGCATCGAAATTAGGCATGCCCATATCAACTTCCCATACGGTTGTTGGAGCAGTTATAGGTGTAGGTCTAGCTAGGGGTATAGATGCAATAGATCTTAAAGTAATCAAGAAAATAATCTATTCATGGTTACTTACTGTACCGGCTGCTGCAGCACTTTCAGCGGCAATTTTTATATGTTTAAGAGTGATAGTAGGATAAATAGAGGTGAAAATATGAATGAAAAGAGGAGTAGCTTCAGGGCACCTGTTTACTATGCATTTCGAAAAAAGTCACCTTTTGACCAGCTTTTGAATCACATGGGAAAAGTGAGAGAATGTATTGATCTAATTGGAGATGGCTTAGTTAAGTACTATAAAGGCGATTACAAAAACTTCTCTGAACTATCTGAAAAGGTTTCTGAGATTGAACATGAGGCGGATTTAATAAAGGGAAACATAAGAAATCATCTTCCATCGTCTCTTTTTATGCCTGTTGATAAGGGAAAATTTCTATGGGCACTGAGAGAGCAGGATGCAATCTTAGATCACGCTGAAAATCTTGTGAATATGCTTGATATGCGCCATACCAAGATTCCAAAGGAATTGCAGGAAGGTTTCATTGAGCATGCAAACTTGGTTGTGAAAACTGTTGAGGCAATGGAAAAGGCGGTAGAGAACATAAGAGATTTGTTGGAAACAAGTTTTTCAAAAAAGGAAAGAGAACAAACCAAGAAGTTAATCCATAAAGTACATGATTACGAATGGGAAGCGGATCAGAAAAAATTTGAGATAACCAAGGGCATTTATAAGCTGGAGAAGAAACTGGATCCAATGGATGTTTATCATCTTTTAAAGATCTCTGACTGGGTAGATGATATAGCAGATCATGCAGAAAACGTTGCAGACTGGCTAAGATCAATGATAGCAAGATAAGTTATGGAAGGAGTTTCAGGAAATGGATGCACTCTATGTAGTGGTTGTATTCACTTATGTGTCTGTAAACTTTACGTTTCTTATTTAGGTAACTATCCTAGCAAAGGCAACAGTTCCTGATATCTTTTCTATCTTTACCTTAACAGTTGTTCCCTTCATTGCCGATGGGATGTAAATAGTATACTTTCCAAGATGCGCAAGCCCGTCTCCTCGTT
>CAYUOG010000109.1:0-3093 GCA_964446335.1 uncultured Thermoplasmatales archaeon | reverse complement strand
TTAACAGTTCCACTCGGTTTGCACTTCGCTTCACCCAAATTCTCTTACGAGGATTGCGTTAAATCGCATATGATGTTATAGCAAAATAGAAAAAATGATTAACAAAATTACATACTCAGATTTATGTCCGAAATTAGGTACACTCCCATAGGAATCATTCATTCTCCATTCAAAGAGCCCAGAGGAATGCCCATACAATCAACAGTTGCTAAAAATATTGAAGGAAGGATCGAGATATTCCCAGAGTATGCTAAAGGTTTGAAGGATCTCGATGGATTTTCTCACATCATCTTGATATATCACTTCCATCTATCCAGATTTTCAGATTTACTGGTAAAGCCCTACATGGACGATGAAAAACATGGAGTTTTTGCAACAAGAGCACCATCCAGACCAAATCCAATAGGCATATCTGTGGTACGTCTTATCAAGATAGAGGAAAACATCCTTCACATCCGACATGTAGATGTGGTGGATGGAACTCCTCTTCTGGATATTAAGCCATATGTTCCTGAATTTGATATGAGGGATATTGAGAAGATAGGATGGCTTGAGAAGAATGTACATAAACTTTCAACATCAAAGGATGATGGAAGATTCATAAAATGATACATCCAACTTCATACAACAGCGAATATACGGTTCGCTTTGCTCACTCAAACCTTCCTATTCTTTGTTTTCCATAATCTCTCTCAGTGGTATATATGTAAGCAAAGCTGCAATATAGCCAAACAGAAGTAAACCAGGCCATATGGGTGGTTCTGAAAATACGGAAAGATTTATGCCGAGTACTATAAGAACAGCAATGGCAACACCCGTTAGAGCTTCTCCTGCAACAAGACCTGCAGTAAATAATAAACCCGTTCTAACTGCTCTCTCCTTGGGTTTTATGTCAGTTTGTTTGATTGCAAGCTCCCAATCGCTTATTTCCTCTTCCTCGGCACTTCCGTACTTCTTTTTTATGAATGCATCAGTTATATAGCGTATAACTCCTCCAATAAATATTGGTACAGAAAGGGTAAAGGGCAGATATATTCCTATAGCAACTGGAAGAACAGGCAGATCTATGAGAATAAGCACGATTGCTAGCACCATTCCAGCTATAACATAGGGCCATAGCATCTCTCCACCTAGCACACCCTGCACTATCCCTTTCATCAGAAAGGCTTGAGGTGCTGGAAGCTTTGTACTTCCTATTGTAAAAGCCTTGTGAAGCACTCCTATAACCACTCCAACTACAAGAGAAACAGCAATTACACCAAAAGTCATCGCAACCTGAAGTTTCTTCGGAGTTGCACCTATCATCTGCCCACATGCCATCGATTGAAGCAGATCACCCGATATAGAGCCTCCAACACAGATCACAGCAGAGATGAATATAACAATTGCCATGCCTGCCATACCTGTTGCACCAAATCCAAGCATTATCAAACTAACAATCAATAGCACAGCAACAGTTACTCCAGATATGGGACAGTTTGATGATCCTACAAGACCAGTCAGATAACCTGCAAGAGCACTTGCAAGAAAGGCAAAGAGTACAGTAACAACTGCCATGATCAAAGAGATACCAAGGGTATCAGAAAGCCAAAGATATAACAAAGATATCGGGAGAATCAGAATCACTATTGCAATAAAGACAAACTTGTAGCTTATGTCCTGCTCGGTTCTTTTCTTGGTTTTTACCTGCCCACCTCTAAGTCCTATAATTGCCTCTTTTACACTATCTACAAGGTTGTTTCTTATTGTCCAGATAGCATATAATCCACCAACAAGCATCGCTCCTACGCCGATGTATCTAATCTGATTTCCCCAAACTATGTAGAATCCTTCCAATGGAGTAGTCGCCTCTGGTGGCATGCCTCCAACAAGAACAATCAGAGGGGCAATTATTACCCATCCAATCAATCCTCCAACGAGTACGTAAGAAGATATAGTGGGCCCAATTATCCAACCAACTCCAAGAAGTGCGGGAGATGTTGTCATTCCGCCATATAGCCAGCCTTCTCTGTATCTGCCATCAATCAGATATCTACCTATACTACCAATGTACTCAACTGTTCCTTTAAACAGGTTCAAAGAAAGTTCTGCAAATTTATATAGACCCGCAAGCAAAGCACCGACAGCGAGCCATATACTGCTTATTCCACCTTTACTTCTTTTGGATATTTCCTCTCCACCTACAGTTGTAGTAAGCACAGCAGCCACAGCTATTCCTTCGGGGAAAGGTAGATCGGTCTTGATAACAAGTGCTCTTCTGAGAGGAACCATCCAGAGGACACCAAGAAAACCGCCAAGAAGTGATATAAGAGTCGTTTCCAGATAATGAATATCTTTCCATACCCCAAGCAGGACAAGTGCTGGTATAGTAAAAATAACACCTGCAGCAACACATTCTCCTGCAGATGCACCCATAGTGGCTATGTTCACTTCAAGTATAGTGCCCTTAAAGGGACGAAGGAGAGCAAGAGCCATGACTGCACCTGGAATTATTGCAGAGACAGTCATACCTGCGTATAAACCAAGATAGGCATTGGCTGCACCAAGAACAACAGCCAGGAAGATACCAACCAAAACAGATTTGATAGTCAATTCAGGTATTACTTTGTCTGATGGTATGAATGGCTTAAGATCATCTCTTGACATTATATCAAAATTTAATTATAAATTATAACATAAAAAATCTTTCTGTTCATTCGACTCCATCTTATTTTTAATAAAAGACAAAATTTATTAGACGTTTAGATTTAACCTGTACTATGAGTAATTTAAAGGGGATTATGGGGGAGTTTGAGGAGAATAATGTAAGGTTTGTAAGGCCTGTATTTGTGGATATTTTGGGTAGAATGCTTGATTTTACAGTACCTGTCGAAGAGTTTGAGGATATGATCAAGAACGGAAAGGGGTTTGATGGTTCATCTGTAGATGGTTTTGCAAGAATAGAGGAAAGTGATCTAACTTTTATGCCCGACGTTAGCACTCTAACTATCCTACCATGGGGATACAAGGGATTTGAAAATTCATGGAGAGAGGCGGTGGTTTTTGGATATATTTATGATTCCAATGGTAAGATGTATGAGGGGGATACAAGGA
>CAYUOG010000108.1:0-3094 GCA_964446335.1 uncultured Thermoplasmatales archaeon | reverse complement strand
TCCATCTAACTTTTCTCTGCTTTTTCCCTTTGGGTCTACAAAATATGCAGATATATTGTGCCTTCTTGCTCTCTTTAAGGCAAAGGCATCCTTGTTATCACTTATAACCACAACAACATCAGCATCTATTCTACCAGATTCTGATGCGTCTATTATGCTCTGCAAATCTGTACCTCTCCCTGATGCGAGGACTCCAACCTTTATTTTCTCTGTCATACTTCAACAATACAACAATCAGTATTTATGGATAACGAACCTCAAGTTCTTTGAAGACATTGTAGACAATTTCTATTGGTGCAGTTGTTTTAAATGATGTATCACCAAACTGTGTTCTGCTTACACTATAACCCCTTTTATTTAGCTCTTTTAACACATAGGAAAGTTTTGGTGGAGAGATTTTTAGCTTAGAGGATAAATGATCTATGCTGTAGAAAAAGAGAGGCATATCAATTTCTTGGAACATCCTCTGTAGAAGTTTTTCTATATCTCGTTTTGTGCCCAGAACAATATTTCCGAGATTCTTCTCTATGGCCTTCAATACATCTCTTTTATGTAAATTTCCAGTCCACAGAGGACCTGCTTCCATTTTTGTTATATTGTTCGTATAATCACTCACATCAACAGATTTTACCTTCTCTAGAGATTCATCTGCCCTTTTTGCTCCTCTCAATATTTTTACATAGATTCTCATGTAATGGTCTGTTGCATAGCTGAGTAGAACCTCTATACCTCTATCATATTTTGCAGCTTCTCTGCATATATAACCTATAAGTATTCTCAAACCAACTTCGTGCATTATGTAGGAATGAAAAGGTACTGAGAAATATCTCCTTATGCAAGTTTTTGGATATATGCCACAAAGTGTTGCCGTATCTGTAGCAGTAACTGCAATGATTCCATTGGTTTTAATACCCTTAATGGCTGCATCAATATATGGAACAGGAGTACCATATGGATCAATATCTATGTAATCAAACCTATTTTCGTGCAGTAATTTGTTAACGTTCTCACATTTTGCAATAGCATTTTTTAATTTATTGTGCTGTATGTTCTTTTTAATCAGCATGTAAGCCTCTTTTTTCCAGTCGTTTATGATAACCTCAAAATCACCTTTAACCTCATTGGCAATTCTTATACCTCTTGCACCACTTGCAGCAAGTCCATCAAGGATTTTAAGAGGTTTTTGTGATACTTCAGTAAGCCATTGCACCACTAAAATTGATATGTCTCTATTCAACTCCATCGAGGGATTGTAAAATCCATTTACTTTTTTACCAGGACCTTTCTTGCTTTCCTTTCCCTCTGGAACGTAGAACTCTGTTTCACCCTCCTTAACTATTCTGGTCTTCATCCTAAAAAAGATATGGCAATCTGTCTTTCATGATTTTTTCTATCTTGTATGGTAGAAGATTTCTATTGACAGGTGTTACTTCCAATATCCGTATATCATCCCTTCTTCTTATATCCTGTAAAAGTGGACTCCTTGATTTCTTGTGGAGAGTAACAAGTATAGGCTTATCTGAATCCAGTGCATCAATAACTACTTTGCAAAACTTCTCAGATAACATCTCCATTTTGCCTATCTCATCTATTATGATTATATCTATCTGCTCATCTACAATGCTCTCCTCTATGGCAGGTATACCTATCTCCTCAAGTGCATGCAGATCAACCCCGTACTTTCCAACTTTTTCGCCCGTATCAAAATTAATATGTGCAAAAATCTTTTTCTCCTTAGTTTTCCAGTTTATTACATCAAATCCAACCCTCTCATCATTTTCAACAATAGCCTCTGTAACCATTCCACCAACAGAATACCCACTTTCTTCAAGATGCTTAACAACTTTTATCAGGGTATCTGTTTTACCAACTCCTGGCAATCCAGTAATTCCTATCTTGGGAATATCATCCATTTGCGGAATGTAATGCATTTCTAATTTAGAAATGTTTTTATGGTCATCAATAAAACTAAAAATACCGTAAATAGGCAGGCCCAAATATAACATAGATAAGTAGAGCGAAGAGTAAAGATAGGGGAGCGATTGAGTACAACGCATCTCTTGCTACAATTACAAGGATAATCAGTATCAAAGCAACCAGACCCATTTTCCTATCAATCTTTGGATAATGTACCTTTGAAACCATCAGTATAGAAAATAATAGTAGAGCAATGGCAAGCACCATCAGATCTACATTTATAATAACCAGCAAAATAAGAATAATACCAGATGCGGGTATGGGTAAACCATCAAAGTAATCCTCTTTTTTTAATATAGGAAAAGATGAGAGACGGAGCAATGATGCAAAAAGATAAACTGAAAGTGCAAAGAGAATTACAGGATTTTCGTATCTACCACTCATCAGAATTATCACAGATGGTGCAACAAAGAATGAGATTATGTCAGCAAGACTATCCATGCTCTCTCCAAGATTGCCAGAGTAGAATCTTCTGGCAATTATACCATCTAAGCCATCGCTGAGAGTTGCAAGTAAAACAAAGGTAACCGCCAGCCAAAAATCACCTTTGAGCATGAACATTATTGATATAAATCCAAATAGAGCATTTACGAAGGAGAACACATCTGCTGTTGAAATCATCCTAACTGCGGATCTCTGCAATTCTATCCTCTCCAGCTTTTACAAGATTATTTTCTTTTACGTAGATATTTGTTTTGCTCGCTGGCAAATAAAGGTCAACTCGAGAACCGAATCTTATTATACCTATCCTTTCTCCTTTCCTGATACTTTCTCCTTTCCTGATATAGGGAACTATCCTTCTTGCAACTATTCCTGCTATCTGAACAATTTTAACCTTGCCTATCGCTGTCTCAAGCACAATAACTACATGTTCATTTTTAATTGCGTTTTTAAAAAAGGCGGGAAGGTGTTTTCCATAGTAGTGAGATATGGATATAACCCTTCCATCAATGGGTGATCTATTCACATGAACGTTCCATATATTCATAAAAATGGTTATTCTATGAGCATCCCCAACCTCTCTGTCTTTAACCCTGCCTATCTCTATAACTCTTCCATCTGCAGGAGACACTATGCCATCAGCGATTTTTCTATCAGGATCTCTAAAGAATATCAT
>CAYUOG010000107.1:0-3140 GCA_964446335.1 uncultured Thermoplasmatales archaeon | reverse complement strand
CCCACCTTGATCCGACAACTGGAACGAGTTCGGTAAAACCGCAAGAGTTAAACCAATTGAATATCCATATCGCCTTAATGAGCCTCTTCATGGTTTTCTTTTGAGGAGATTCCTTAGCCATCTTCAGCACCGCATACTCAAATATATCCCCATATTAAAAATCTTGCATTTTTTATCGTATAACCCACACAAACTTTATTAAATACAGAATTCTTTTATCTTTTCTTAATGACCTTAAAGGGGAAAGACATCGTTTCTATACGTGATTTAACCAAGAATGAGATTTTGGAGATACTTAATTATGCGAAAAAGATGGTTCCCTATGCAAAGGGTGAGAAAAAGACAAAAACCCTTGAGGGAAAGATACTTGCCACACTTTTCTTCGAACCCAGCACAAGAACAAGGTTGAGTTTTGAAACAGCCATGCACAGGCTTGGTGGAGACGTTGTTGGTTTCGCAGATCCTACTGCAACCTCTTTAAAGAAAGGGGAGAGCATAGCAGATACCATAAGGATGGCTGATGCCTACAGCGACATCATAGTGATAAGACACTCCCAGGAAGGAACAGCACGTTTAGCCGCAGAGTTTGCTGAATCTCCAATTATAAACGCAGGAGATGGAGCAGGACGACATCCCACTCAATGCCTACTTGATCTGTTCACCATACTCACTGAGAAGAAAAAAATCGGTGGAACAAACGTTGTACTACTTGGCGACCTCAAATATGGTAGAACTGTACACTCTTTAGCGTATGCTTTAGCACTCTTCGGTGCAAATTTAACATTCGTTTCTCCTGAAAGCCTGAGGATGCCAAAGGAGACGATAAACGACTGCATCGAGCAAGGTGTTGAACCAGTTTCAACAGTTAACCTTGAAAAGGCAATAAAAAATGCTGACGTACTCTATGTGACGCGTATACAAAAAGAACGTTTTCCTGACCCAGCGGAGTACAACAGGGTTGCAGGTGCCTATAGAGTGGATCTCGAGCTACTAAAACATGCAAAAGAAGATCTTATCATAATGCATCCTTTACCGAGGGTTACCGAGATAGCTCCAGAGGTTGACAAAACACCACATGCAATGTACTTCAAACAAGCGTTTAATGGTGTACCGGTAAGAATGGCTCTGCTTTCTCTAATACTTGGAGGGAAAGTATGAGGAAAAAGGAGTTGAAAATACCACTAATCAAAGAAGGAACTGTTATAGATCATATAACCGCTGGAAACGCTGTAAAGGTGCTTCATATTCTTGGCATACCTGAGAAAACAAAATCTGTTGTAAGCGTTGCAATGAACGTGAAAAGCAAAATAGGAAAAAAAGACATTGTAAAAGTTGAAAACCGAGAACTTGACCCCAAAGAAGTTAACAAAATAGCTTTAATAGCACCGAAAGCAACGATAAACATAATCCGTAACTACGAGGTCTTTAAGAAATATCATGTTCACATACCAGATGAGATTGTTGGAATTGTGAGATGCCCTAATCCAACATGTATATCCAACTCAAAAAATGAACCTATCGAGAGCAGATTTAGAGTTGTGAGCAAAGACCCAATAAGAATAAAATGCTACTACTGTGAAAGAGAACCAGACAACATAGCAGACAATATACTCTAGTCTCTTCACCAACCTTGTTTAATAAAATAAACAATGAACCTAACCATTTTTTCAGCTCTTTATGATTCAAAAAATGATGTAAACCATGGGTTACTTTGAAATTTTCCTCGTAAGCATAATCAATATTGGAAGTATTATGAAAGCCAACAAATCACCAGTGTCACCAGCAAAAGCTAAAACATCAGCAAAGTTTTTAACACCTAAAAGATAAATCATTATCGGAGGAACAGCAGTTAAAACCCAAGCAACCGGCTTCTTCAACCTAAGAAACTCTCTACTGTTACTCTGCTGAGCGAGACCTACTCCAATATAACTAGTTGTTATAGCTATTAAAGGTATCGCGTTACCAACTATGTTTCCTATTCTCCCATATATAGTTTCGAGTCCCTGCGTCGCTATTTGAGGAGTATCCCTACCAAACACCAATAGAAATACGATCATAAAAATTGCATATATAATGGTTGGAATGAGAAAAGCTCCTATAACCACTTTTTTGGCTTTATCATAATCCCCGATCCCCTTGTAAACATCCGGTATAACAGTATGGCAACCCAGCGAGAATATAGCAACGCCAGTCATAGAAAGAAAACCACCAATCTCAACGTATAAACCATTCTCCAATTTTGCATGTGGAAGAAGCATACCAGCGATTCCTATGAAAAGTATGAGCATCACATAACTCATTATAAGCTCGGTTTTACCACTTGCTTCTAATCCTAGATAAATTACAGTTGAAGCTAACACCCAGAATATTAACGCTCCAATAGTATCGCTAATACCAAACAAACTTGCAAACACACTACCCATACCAGCTACATAAGCAAGAAGAGCCCCGAAACTCATCAATACAATACTTAGATACATAACCCAACCGCCGATCTTTCCAAGGGTCTTCTGAGCGATCGTACTCATCTGAGCTCCTCTCATCTCAGAAGAGAGTTTAAGAATAATAAGTGCAGTAAAGAGCATAAGTAGCATAACTCCGACTATGATTCCAAACGCTGGGATAAGACCAACCTGAGAGGCAGCATATGGTAGACCAAGAACACCGGCACCAACCTGTGTCCCTATGAGTATCGCAAGTCCTTCTTTTGGTGTTATAGTTTTTTCAACCTTTATAGTAGATATTCTCAAAGTAAAGATTTTAATCTGCTTTCTCATAATTTGAAGCAGCAGTCTTTCTCTCTGTAATCTCTTCCTCTTTAGCAGTTTTCTTTTTTGAGATACTGAAATTTTATTGGAGTCTACCATCCTATAATCCTCTTTACCCCTTTAGAACCAGGTTTATCCTTCATCTTCAGGAGACTCTATAACAATAGCTGTTGTCGTATCAATAACTCCATCTATTTTATAGATCGTAGGAAGTATACTCCGCGTGAGCTCTTTAAGATCCACTGCTTCCACTAAAAGTATCGCATCATAGGGACCTGTTACACCCTTCGCCTCTTTAACATTAGATATCTTCTTCTTTATCTCCTTGAGAACCTTCTCTACTTTATCCACCTCTAACGTCAACAAAACATA
>CAYUOG010000106.1:0-3165 GCA_964446335.1 uncultured Thermoplasmatales archaeon | reverse complement strand
TTGCTGCTGAGATTGCTCTTAACGATTGGAGTTATAGTGATAAGGCTGTAGTTGCTGTGGTTGATAGTGATTTTGTTAAGGAGATTAACAAGACAGAGGGGAAAATAACTGGCACATTTTCTATTGATAAAAGGGTTAAAAGTGAGCATTTTGAAGTTCCTCAAACTAATAAACTAAATCCTCAATTCAGGGAGTTTATTGTACCTGATGGATATACATGTATTCAGGCTAGAGTATGGTATTCTTGTTTATACTTCGCAGTTTCATTTCCAAGATTTGGCATTGGAGACATCATAAATGTTTCGTTGCCTGCCGGTGATAAAGATTTCCAACTTTATTGTAAATATAATGATGATTGGATGCAGGTTGCAGCTATTGATGCTTGGAACGCAAAGCAAGGTATGGATAAGGATAAGGCCATAGCATATGTATATAAACCTGGCCCATGGAGAATTGCAATAACAGATGTTCCCACAAAGAAAATAGTTGGACACTATGGTACATGGAAGGATATTATTCTCAATTCTGTAAAGGGTGTAGTGTATAAAGTAGATATCGAGATGTATCCTGGTGTTGAAATACCTCTCACAGTTTCTCCACCATATTGCTGTCGCGATGTAGAAATTCAGTTTAAATGTGATAAAAATGCAAATTTTGAATATCTATTAGTCGGTCCAAGTGGAGAAAAGATTGCTCAGAGTAAGAATGGTACTATAAAGGTAAGTAAACTTGGAGAATGTTTACCTGGAGAGAATTATCGGCTTATTGTTTACTCGCCAGAGGACGTTAGCGGCTCCTTTGGATATGAATTATCATATTCTTGGCATCAGAACATGACAAGAGCAGAAGGAGATTCATTATCTTCTGCTACTGAAGGTGCAGTTTTGGCAAGTGTATTAAATGCACCTATTTTGTATACAAGCTCAAATAAGCTACCTGAAGTTACTAAAAATGTTTTAAATAAGCTTGGAGTGAAACATATCTACCTTGTAAACTTAGGTGGCCATCTAAAAGACAAAGTACTTGATGAGATCAAGGGGTTAGCTAAAACAGACGATATAAGCGATTATAGTAGCATCTATAACAATATTAGAAAGATATCCAGATATAATAATGATGTAGTATTCTCAACCGTTGATCCATGGACGTCATGGTATGTTGCAGAGTTGAAACCGAGCAAAGAAAAAAAAGGTGCATTGCATCTTGGTCCAGCAGCATATATTGCAGCTCATCATGGAACACCTGTACTCATAATCGATAATCACCCTGAACTTTCTTCTGCTGTTGTGTGGCACACAGAGTTTTGGAGAAACCATCCAAATGGATATACTACTCCCACTGTTTCAGAGATGTTCCTAACAGGTAGAAGAGTATATGATTTTCTAGAGAAACATGGTTTTGATAAGAAGGGTATGGAATCCATCGTTACAGTAGCAGACCAGTTTGACATAGGCGCATCCTGGGATAGAGTATTTGTAGGTAAGGCAATAAGTGGTAGATTTTCCTTTTCACCTGTCGATTCTGCTTACTGGATTGCTCGTGATGTATTCTATCCTGCTCTTATATTTGAAATTCCTGCAATGGATCCAAATGGAATAATGCTTGAAAATGGTAGTAAAAGCAAACGGGGACCATTTGGCAGATTAATAATAATAAGACCTTCGCGCAAAGAGACCTACAAATATCCTGTACTGGAATCGTTTATGCCGGTGTATATCCATCGTTTCAATGAAAGAGCCAGTAAATATTGGGGATTTGTTTATCAGTGTGCAGATGGCATAATACCCGGTGTTACAAACTCTAATAATCCAATAGATGATGGGACAAATCTTTTATACAAAAATGAAGCTGGAAGTTTCTGGCCTGATATCAGTGAATCGGACTATGTACCCTTCTATATGAAGAGATGCGGGTATAGCAATGTGTTTTCTACAAACTTTGAGGTTACAATGAAAAACCTTAATACAGGTTGCTTGATTTGGGTCGTTGGAACACATGGAAACAGTTACAATGGTGGAGAATTAAAATTCCCAAATCCAAACTCCATATTCTATAATAAAAAGGAACCAAATCCATGGAGAGGATACGAGTGGTATTTGGGTTCAACAGAGGAACCAGATACAATGACGACAGAAATTCATGGTATTGTACCTATGCTTCTTGGAAATCCAAATTGGAATGGTATCATCAGAACCGCTATTGATCTTGCACCCGCTAAAAGACCCTTGTTAGATATTATTGGCAACGTTCTATCTGTAACTCCCGTGCTAAAATACTTAGCACCAGATTGGCTTAAGGATACCCAAGATTACTATGATGGGATAGTAGGTTCTTCTCTCTTTAGTACACTTGGAACTGTTGCGCGAAATGGTATAGAAATCGATGATTCTATAGATAACATCCATTGCTGTGGATTTATCACTGCTGCGTGTTTACCTGCATATAAGTATTTACATGTTGCTATGGTTAGACATGGTTCAAGTTTTCAAATTATAGATCCATGGGGAACATCTTGGTATAGTAGTTTTTGGGAGGCAACTATACCTCGAGATATAGCACTTGGCAATACTGTTGGCGAGGCATATACTAAAGGCATGGCTCACGTAGGCATTCTATATCTGGGCGGAGGAGGATTCAATGGTGAGAAACCGCAGTGGTGGTGGGACAAAGCTGAAAACGTTTGTTTATTTGGTGATCCGAACCTTAGAATGTATGTTCCAAGTACAGAATATAGCGATGCAAACCATTGGGAGAAGAAGGATGTACAGCCATTGAGCTATGATAATAATGCATACGTAGACGGACATATGCTCTACGGTGCTACAAGTCATCCACATGCTTCCAAGGTACTGCCATTAGTACAAATAGCAATTGCTGCAATACTGATAATTGCAGTTATTGCTGGAGTTGCAGTGGCATTAAAGGGAAGTAAGAACAAGAAGAACAAAGGAAAGAAGAGAAAGAAGTAAACTTCTTTCCATTCTAATTTTTATTTTTTCTAGCTAGTATTGTATAGTAAATATTATATATTAGCATAACAAAATATTTATAACAAACTGACAATTACTCTTAAAAAGTAGGGAGGAAATGAATCTATGAATAAAACAGAGTATGTTGGGGCTGTATCATTAGTAATAATTATGCTGCTGAGCTCTGCTTTACCTG
>CAYUOG010000105.1:0-3222 GCA_964446335.1 uncultured Thermoplasmatales archaeon | reverse complement strand
ATAATGCATACGTAGACGGACATATGCTCTACGGTGCTACAAGTCATCCACATGCCTATGAGCCATTGCCAATGATGCAGATAGTGATCGCTACAATACTGATAATCGCAGTTATTGCTGGAGTTGCAGTGGCTGTAAATGTAAAGGGAAATAAGAGCAAGAAGAACAAAGGAAAGAAGAGAAAGAAGTAAACTTCTTTCTATTTTTTTATTTATTTCTTAGTATAATTCAGAGTTGGATAGCGTATATCTTATATATATCCATACAATTGTTGCTGCGCAATGGGGGTATCTTTCCTTAAAAAGCCATGGTCTGATGAGGAATCGCTTGCATGCCTAGATGATGATGTGAGAAAGTGGTTTACAGATAGATTTAAAACATTAACTCCCCCTCAGAAATTTTCATTTAAACTCATATCCATGAGGAAAAATGTCATAATCACTGCCCCCACAGGTTCTGGAAAAACGTTTTCAGTATTCATGGTGATACTAAGTGAACTCTTTAAGCTAGGTAAACAGAAGAAGCTTGAGGATAAGGTATACTGCATATATATCAGTCCTCTGAGAGCGCTTGATAATGACATCTACAAGAATCTGTTGGTACCTCTTAAGGAGATTAGAGAAAACTTAGGTGAGGAGATAGACGAGATAAGAGTTGGAATAAGAACTGGAGATATTTCACCATATGAAAAACAGAAACAACTTAGAAAACCTCCACATATTCTCATTACAACTCCAGAAAGTCTTGCCATAATGCTTAACTCCCTAAGATTTGTAGAGAAGCTGAAAGATGTGCAATGGGTTATTGTTGATGAGATACATGAGCTGGCATCAAGTAAAAGAGGAACTCATTTGACTCTAACCATAGAGAGACTGAAACATTTGGCTAAAGATGGTTTTGTCAGAATTGGGCTTGGAGCAACA
The DNA here is from genome assembly GCA_964446335.1 of uncultured Thermoplasmatales archaeon. Lineage (GTDB taxonomy): Archaea > Thermoplasmatota > E2 > DHVEG-1 > B18-G2 > CAYUOG01. Next base: position 2,299 of record CAYUOG010000105.1, on the reverse strand, counting down.
CTTCATCCTTTAGATGAAGTTGCGAAGTTTCTTGTTGGCTATGAAAATGGTAAGCCAAGAGATTGTATTGTAGTAGATGTATCATGGTTCAAACCTTTTGATCTAAAACTTGTGTGTCCAACAGATGATATTATCTATACAGATGCTGACAGGCTAAATGCTTTGATGTACAGAGAGCTTGAAGATATTATAAAAAAGCATCATACAACTCTCATATTTACAAACACTAGATCTGGGACAGAAAGAGTAGTGCATCATCTGAAAAAATCAGGCGAATTTGATGAGAAATTAATAGCTGCACATCATGGCTCTTTGTCAAGAAGTATAAGATGGGAGGTAGAAAATAGGCTAAAAAATGGGGATCTAAAGGTTGTTGTTTCCTCAACTAGCTTGGAATTGGGAATAGACATAGGATATATTGATGTAGTTGTACAGATAGGTTCTCCAAAATCAGTTTCAAGGTGTGTGCAAAGAATAGGGAGAAGTGGACATGATTTAGAGGATACAGCTAAAGGTATAATAATTGGTATGGATAGAGATGATTTAATAGAATGTGGAATAATGTTAAAATGTGTCAGAGAAAGGAAGCTAGACGAAGTACACATACCAAAGAACTGTCTAGATGTTCTCTCTCAACACATAGTTGGAATGTCTCTAAACAAGAAATGGAATGTCAATGAGGCTTATGAACTTATAAGAGGAAGTTACTGCTACCATTCTCTATCATACGAAACTTTTGTTTCGCTATTGCATTACCTTGCAGGGCATTATGCTAGTCTTGAAGATAGAAGTATCTATGGAAAGATATGGTTTGATGAAGAACAAGGTACTTTTGGAAGAAGGGGAAAATATACAAAGGTAATCTATTATCTCAATCTTGGAACCATACCAGATGAAGTAAAGGTTGATGTTTTCACAATAAATCCAAAAAGATATGTTGGAAATATAGAAGAGGATTTTCTGGAGAGGCTTAGAAGAGGAGATGTCTTTGTCCTTGGTGGTAGTACCTATGAGTTCAGGTATGCAAGAGGAATGAGATGCTATGTTGAAGAAAGAAAAGAAGAATCCCCGACCATACCAGCATGGTTCTCGGAACTTCTCCCTCTAAGCTACGATCTTGCTATGGAAATAGGGAAATTTAGGGAAAGAGTCGAAAAAAGGCTGATGGCAGGAAAAGGCATTGAGGATTTGCTATCTGAACTTCCAGCAGATGAAAGAGCAAGGAAAGCCATTTATGAATATCTTGTTGCCCATTACAAATATACTAATATAATACCGTCTCATAGAAAAATTACCATAGAAGAAACAAGAGATCTTAGAGGAAGAAGGTTGTATATTTTCCATTGTATATTTGGCAGAAGAGTAAATGATGCATTATCAAGACTATTTGCAGTGATTGTTGGAAAAAAATTACGGACAGATGTCAGAATTACAGTAAATGATAACGGCTTTTCTCTTATACTCCCAAAGGATATGAAAATAGATATAGAAAAAATGATAAAGGAAACGTTTTCTATTGATGTAGAGGAAACTCTTAGGAATAATATAAAGAAAACAGAACTAATGAAGAGAAGATTTAGACATTGTGCTGCAAGGAGCTTTTTGATATTGAGAAACTATAAAGGCCATAAGATAAGTGTCAGAAAACAGCAGATTGGTGCAGAGAGGCTTATAAAAGTTTGTGAAGAAATTGATGCTCGTTTTCCGATAATTGAAGAAACATACAGAGAGATACTTGAAGATCTTATGGATATAAAAAGAACAAAGGAAATTGTTAATATGCTTAAAGATGGAAAGATAAAATATGAAGTAATTCAAACTAAAAACCCCTCACCATTTGCACATAATCTTATCCTTCTTGGTGATGCTGACATAATACTCATGAAAGATAGAAAAAGAAGACTGATCGAATTACATGAAAAGATAATGAAGGAATTGTCATGAGGCTATTTGAAAAGATATCTGCAATCGAACCCTTTCCCGCTCTTTATCTAGAAGATTTGAATATGATAGCTATAGCTGATCTTCATCTAGGCTATGAAACCATCTCATCAGAGCATGGTGTATTTGTTCCGCGTGTTCAACTGGAAAAGAGTTTGCATGTGATGAGAGGAATAATAAATAAAAGGAAAGCAGATAGAATAATAATTGTTGGAGATTTAAAACATGAGTTTTCAAAAACATCATACCATGAGTATAAAGAAGTATCCTCCTTTCTTGATTTTTTATCTGTGCACTTTAAAGAGATTATTATTGTAAGGGGAAATCACGATACATTTATTCAAAGAATCGCGAGAAA
>CAYUOG010000104.1:0-3286 GCA_964446335.1 uncultured Thermoplasmatales archaeon | reverse complement strand
ATGAACCGGAGATCGATGTTGTTGGTTATGATGGATTTCGCCACAGATTGTGGAGAATAGATGACGAGAAAATCGTTTCAGGGATTAAAGAGAAGCTGAGTAACGAAATACTCTTTATAGCCGATGGTCATCATCGTTATCAAACAGCAATAAATTATGCCAAAGAGGTTAATGCGGGAGAAAATGATCCTGCAAATTATATAATGGTTGTACTTGCAAATATGTTTGATGAGGGTCTATCCATACTACCGACTCACAGACTCATAAAGAAGGATATAAATCTGGATAATATTATAGAGAAAGCCAGAAAATATTTTGATATAGAGACGTACAATCTTTCAGCTGATAACATCAAAGAGAAGGCAAGAGATATTCTTGACTCAATAAAAACAGATAGCGAACACAAGTTTTTCATCTATCACAAAAAGGGATGTTACATACTTACTCTTAAAGATACCAGTATAATGGATAGGCTTGCACCTGATAGGTCAAAGGTCTGGAGAAACCTCGATGTATCTATTCTGCACAAGACATTCCTCGAAAAAATCATGGGGATCAACGAGACCAATCTTGAAGATCATGTTAAGTACACGAGAGATACCATCGAGGCTCTAAATGTGGTAGACGAAGAAAAATTCGTTATGTCAATAATAATGAATCCAACAAAGATAGAAGAAATCAAGGCAGTTGCAGAGGCTGGAGAGCACATGCCACAGAAATCCACGTACTTCTTACCAAAACTGCTTTCTGGTCTGGTTATGCGCAGGATATAAAAATCCCATAAACATTAGAGGTATGGATGCACTCAAATATTGAGAAGCTGTATGCTAGTATTGATGATCTCTTTTCTAAAGAAGAGTTTTTGAAAGAGATAGAAAAAAGGAAAAAAGAGGTTGATGGGCTTCTTGATGATGAATCTATTGCTCTTCTCATTCTGGACGAAATGGGGAGGCATAAAAAACACATAACAGCCATTTCTGATTTAAAGGAAAATGAGGAGTGTACAGTCTTTGGTAAGGTTATAGCCATAGACAAACCTGTTGAGTTTTCCAGACAAAATGGTTCTAAAGGCAGAGTGGTGAATCTATCAATAAAGGATAACACAGGATGCTGTACCCTTGTTTTATGGGATGATGATGTGGATCTTGTTGGAGATGCAATTCAAATAGGTACGATGGTCAAAGTTGTAAATGGATATACAAAAAGAAGGAACAATGAGATAGAAATAAATGTTGGAAAGTGGGGATCCATCGAGATAGAACCCGAGGATGCTCCAAAAATAGTGGAAAAAGATGAGAATCTGATAGAAGGTACATTGATCAAAAAAGAACCAACTAGAGCATTTTTCAATGATGATGGAGAGTTTGACTTTGTAAGAGATATTTGGTTGAAGACCAGTGAGGAGACAAAAAAAATAACGGTATGGGGAGAACATACAAAGACCATTCAATCAATTAATGTTGGAGAGACTATCCTAATCAGAGACTTCTACAAAAAGAATGGCGACATACATGTAAACAGTCATAGCACTATAACTACCAAATCTTAATAAACAGCATTTTCTTTATCATATGGGGAATTTAAATGGAGGAGACTCTAATTGAAAATCTTCCAGGTGTTGGTCCGGCTACGGCAGAAAAGCTGAGAGAGGCAGGATATGGCGATTTACTAAGTATAGCAGTTGCTTCTCCAAGAGAACTTGCAGATGCTGCAGACATTGGAGAATCTACAGCCTCAAAAATAATCATAGCTGCCAGAAGAGAGGCAGACATAGGACAATTTGAGACAGGCGATGTAATCTTTGAAAGAAGATCAAAGCTTGGGCATCTCACAACAGGTTCAAAAACCTTAGATCAGCTTTTGGGTGGTGGATTTGAAACGCAATCAATTACAGAACTCTTTGGAGAGTTTGGTTCAGGAAAAACTCAGATTGCCCATCAGCTATGTGTAAATGTTCAACTTCCTAAAGAGAAAGGTGGATTGGAGGGACATGCCTTCTATATTGATACTGAAAATACATTCAGACCAGAGAGAATCACCCAGATGGCTGAAGCAAAAGGATTAGACCCAAAAGAAGTTCTCAAGAACATACATGTTGCAAGGGCATATAATTCCAGCCATCAGATGTTACTTGTGGAAAGGGTAAAGGAGCTTTCTAAGGATATTCCTGCAAGACTGCTTGTTATAGATTCTCTCACTGCCCATTTCCGTGCTGAGTATGTTGGGAGAGGTGCACTTGCAGATAGGCAACAAAAGCTTAACAAGCACATGCACGATTTGCTGAGATGGGGAGATTTAAACGATGGTGTAATATGTGTTACCAATCAAGTATCGGCAAAGCCAGATGCTCTGTTTGGGGATCCTACAAGACCAATAGGTGGTCATATAGTCGGACATACTGCAACCTTCAGAATATATCTGAGAAAGAGTAAGGGAGAAAAGAGGATAGCCAGATTAATAGATTCTCCTCATTTGCCTGAGGGCGAGGCAGTTTTCAGCATAGGTAGAGAGGGAATCAAGGACTAAAGTTTTTATACCATGGTTTATTGGAGGGAAAAGGTTTAAATTAAGATTAGACATTCCTTATATTGAGGTGAATGGATGGTATATAAACATGGTGATTGGACACTATATAAAAGAGATGTACAACTGAAAGGAGGAAAGTGGCAGACCATTTACTTCTTCAGCCGCAGGACACCAAAGAGTGGTGAACCTTGCGACATGCCAAATGGATACACTGTCGGAATAAACAACAGAACAGGATTACCATACTTAAAGAAGAAGTAAATTCTTCCTCTTTTTTCTTTATTTTTAGATAATTTTTGTACGATAATACTTATATAATTCTGCTAACTAAAACTATTACAATGGCAGATAAACCTTTTAAGATTGATGGGAAGGTGATGTCTTACATTGCCACAATTCTTTTTATCTGTGTAATCGCAATCTATGTTGTATTCCTCATGCCAACTCATTCAGAGATGGGTAATGAAGGAAATGTAGCCACAGAGGTAAAGGGAGAAGCTCCTATAGCTGTTATTAATGTATCGGGTGGAATAAAGATTTCAGGTACAGAGAATATGCTTCTGGTAAGATCTGGAGAAAGCATTACCTTTGATGCCTCTAATAGCTATGATCCAGATGGTGAGATTGTAGAGTATGAATGGAGTTTTGGTGATGAATCAACAGAAAGTGGAAAAACAGTTTCGCACACATTTTATCTTGACCAAGAAAGCTTTTCTGAATATGGCTCAGTTACCTATTCAGTTGTACTGAGAGTCTATGA
>CAYUOG010000103.1:1246-3316 GCA_964446335.1 uncultured Thermoplasmatales archaeon | reverse complement strand
TGAAGAGAAAAGAATGCAGAGTATGTTGGAGGAGAATGAGAAGAAGTATCGTTCTGTTGTGGAGAGTGCAGCTGATGGTATCTTGATAGTTGATGAGGCGTTTAGGATAGTTTCCTCCAATGAAAGTGCCGCAAGGATTTTTGGGTACAACAAGGAGGAGTTCTATGGTAAACCCATTTTGGATATAATTCCTGAAAAACTGAGAAACAACTTCCTGAGGGGAATTAAAAAACTTGATCACGTGGATGTCTCTAGATTGGCAAAAAGGACTGTAGAGGTTGTTGGTTTAAGAAAGGATGGACAGGAGATTCCTATAGAGCTTTCTTTTTCCATGTATGAGGTAAAAGGGAGAAGATACTTCACAAGCATTGTTAGAGACATCAGTGAACGGAAGAGTATGGAAAGGGAGCTCAGGGAGAGGGAAGAGAAGTATAGAACGATTTTTGAGACATCCCCTGAAACGATTGTGCTTTTTGATAGGAATGGTTACATCATCGATGCAAACAACAGAATTAAGGAGTGGATTGGGTATGATAGAGATGAGTTGCTAGGGAAGAGCATAGATGGTTTACCATTTTTATCTCCTGAAAGTAAAAAGGTTGCTATGGAGAAGTTTTCTCATAGGTTGCATTGTGAAGATACTCCAGTCTATGATTTGGAGTTTTTAACAAAGAAGGGAACGGTGGCATTTGGTAGAGTTAGAGGTACTGCGATGAAGGATGCTGAAGGCAACATTGTCGGCACACTCGTGATGATATCTGATATAACTGAACAAAAACAGTTTGAAGAAAAGCTCAGAGAAAATGAAGAGAAATTTAGAGCTATAAGTACGTCTGCATACGATGCTATAATAATGATAGATGATTCTGGTAATGTAACCTACTGGAACAAAGCAGCAGAGAAGATGTTTGGTTATAAGGAGGAGGAGATTATTGGAAAGGATTTGCATACGGTTTTGGCTCCACCGAAGTTTCATGAGGCTCATAAAAAGGCTTTCAAGAAGTTTAGAGAAACCGGTAGAGGTGCTGCTGTTGGCAAGAGTATGGAGCTTTCTGCTTTGCGTAAGGATGGAACTGAGTTTCCTGTGGAGTTGTCGTTGTCCTCTGTTAAGATAGATGGTAGATGGCATGCGATTGGTATTGTTAGAGATATAACTGAGCGTAAAAGGGCAGAGGTTGAGTTGAAGGAGGCTTATGGTAAGATTGAGACTCTTTTGAACGCTGCAGCTGATGGTATCAGGATTGTGGATCGAGATTTCAAGGTAACTGCATTGAATGATATGATGGCAGAGCTTGCTGGTGTGAAAAAAAGTGAGGGTGTTGGTATGTTGTGTAGTGACATGTTTGGTTCTGATGACTGCGGCACCCAGAATTGCACAATGATGAGGGTGTTAAAGAGCGGTAAAAAGATTAAAAGTAGAACGTTGAGAAGGAGGCCTGATGGGAAGACGGTACCTTGTCTTCATGTCGCTACACCATTGAAAGATGAAAAGGGTGATATTGTTGGCATCATCGAGGATTTCAGGGACATAACTGAGTTGGAAAGGATAGAGATTAATCTTGCTAAAGCTCATTACAGGTTGAAACATCAGAATGAAAGTCTAAAGCGTTTGAACAATCTCCAAAAAATTTTCCTTAATGTCACCTCTCATGAATTAAGAACTCCAATGGCAGCGATTAGAGGTTATGCTGATCTCCTCACACTTGGCACTCTTGGAGAATTAAACAGTGAACAGAAGGAGGCTTTGAATGTTGTTCGTAGAAACATAGACCGACTTGACAACCTTATCAAGGATATTCTTGATATCTCTCGTCTTGAATCAGGTACATTGAGCATCCAACCTACAAAATGCGATTTGCTTGAAATAATAGCTGAAGTTTTGGCAACAATGAGGTTTACAGCAGAAACAAAGAATATCGTTATAGAAACCAATATCGATAACAACCTACCGCCGATTTATGCTGATAGGGACAGAATAAAACAGGTATTGATTAATTTGCTCGGTAATGCCATAAAATTCTCTGATTCTGGAAGTAAAATTATCTTAAGTGCAAAGAGAGATAAAAATAA
>CAYUOG010000103.1:0-1146 GCA_964446335.1 uncultured Thermoplasmatales archaeon | reverse complement strand
ATTTCACTTAGACCTTCTCATTCAGAGTTAGAAAAGCTGATAGATGAGATGGCAGGTAATGCAAAAAAATAAATAGTAGAACAAATCTATGTTTAGATGGAGGAGAGTATGGCTAAGGTAATGGTGGTAGATGATGAGACAGATCTTAGAAATTTAGTCAAACTCATTATGGAAAAAGAGGGATTTGAAGTTGAAACAGCAGAGAATGGGAAGGAGTTTCTGGATAAAGTAGATGATTTCAAACCGGATCTGGTCTTACTCGACGTAATGATGCCTGGATTGACAACGAGAGAAATACTCGAAAAATTAAAGAAGAAAAAAACCCAGCCGAAGATAGCATTACTTACTGTGGTTAGATATTCTGACGAGGAAAAAGAAAAACTCTTTGATATGGGGAATATTGTAGATTATATCACAAAGCCCTTTGATGTGCAGCATCTGATAGCATCAGTTAATAAACATATTAATGAAACATAGTATACTAGTGTATAGCCTGCTTTGGAGGAGCCATGTCGGAGCGGCAGATTGTTCAGATAAACTACTGGAAAGAACTCAGAAAGGAGATAAATGAAACCATCGGCAATCTTCATGGTATAGTACTTTTAACTCATAACTCTGTAGAGTTTTCAGATATAGTTGATTTTTTGAACAAGGTGAGAAAGGACGAACAATTAACCCTTCTATATATCTCTCTTATCAACAGTTACAGCCATATTAAGAAAACCCTTGAGACAAAACCTCTCCATTCAAAAAAATTATTTGTTATTGACTGTGTATCGGGGTTCTTAATCGAGCTTCAGGATAAAATAGATTGTGTGTATAGAAAACCGCCACATAATTTTGAAGAAATGAAGGAGCTGATATTGAAAGGCATCAAGCTCTCGAATCCAGATATGATTGTAGTTGATTCTCTCTCGCAATTTATCAATTTTTCAATGCCGCGAGATACTGAGTTACATGAATTATACAAATTCCTAAAATCTCTCAGAGAGGAGATAATAGGCATTACGATAGACACCATAATTTTGTTGTATGATGACAAACTTGGCATTATGAAAAAGCTCCCTACGTTGTTTACAGACATGATACTAAAACTTGAGGTGATAAAGGAGGAACCGGGATGGCAGGATTAGGGTTAAATGCACA
>CAYUOG010000102.1:0-3349 GCA_964446335.1 uncultured Thermoplasmatales archaeon | reverse complement strand
ACATCTTTCGCTTGTATATATTTCTCTCTGTCACCAAGAGAAATAGCAAGAGCAAGACCTGTCTCTCCACTTTTTCCGCAAGCATCTATAACATCCGAGAATCTATCCAGATCATCTGGAAGATCATTGGAAATGTATCTGTCTTTAATAACAGCATCAATTATCTCTGGTTGTAATTTATTTTCGAGAAGTTTTAACACAAGAGCAGAATGGAGCTTTTTTCTTTCAGCAATAGACAAATCATTATATCTTTTATTTGATTCTATAGAGATTTCCTTAAGAAACTTTTCAACATTCCTCTCCCTTCCAGAGAGAGAGGTATAATAGGGATCAACTGAATAAGAGATCTCCTCAGCGAGCGATTTATCTCCTATTTTCAGTTTTCCTTTCTCTACTTTTATGAAACCATCTGCAATTGCTTCCTCAAAGATGATTCTGTTTAAACCAGAAAAGCCACCAAGATGTTGTTTATCCCCAATCGCCCCTGTAAGAGCAAGGGGAGAAATGTCCCTGTTTTTCTTATCAAGTGTCTTTGCAAAGAGATAACTTACACTTGATCCAGATGCTTCATAGTTTCCATCAAACCCGACAAGGTTAGCATTTATCTGTATAGTAGAGTCCACAATTGGCTCATTTATAATTGGTTGATGATGGTCAACTATTATAGAGGGGCAATCAAACTTCCTTATAAGTTCTATCTGGCCACTTCCCATATCAGAAAATATGATAAAATCATTATTTTCTTCCTTGATCTTTGATAGTTCTTGCTCGAACGGATGTTTTAGCAAGGTTGCGTGAAAATCATATCCTCCCCTATATAGCGCCTTACATAAAATGGCAGCAGCAGTTGCTCCATCCGTATCATAGTGAGATACTACTCTCACAGTTGTTGACCTTGGTATAGAAGATAGGGATTCTATTGCCTTTTTCAATATACCTTCGATGTTCATTTGCAGAAATTACTCCACAAGCAGTTTGGCGTCACTTAAGCTGTACCTCCAGTTTTCGGGCAATCTCTTAGTACGTTTGTAGTATTTTACCAACCGTCTTATCTTTGATTCTGTTAGTTGGAGATTTCTCTTGTTCTTTATATCGTGCTTATGCTCCTCGAGATGTTTCTTTATCGAAAGTGCTGTAACTATCAAACTTCTAAGATCCTCTGGCAATTCTGGTAGAAGATTATGCCTTTCCAGTATCTGGGTGATCGTTTTACCTGTAGCCACCTTCACATCTGGCACAGCATACTGATCTCTAAGAATCATTCCTATTCTACTTGGCATATATCCTTCCTTTGCAAGCTCTATAACCTTGTTTTCAACCTCCTTTGGATTAAGTGCACTCCACTCTGGATGCTTCTCCCTGTACACGCGCTTTGAGCCTGATTTTCCTCTTCTTCTTGCATGCATACGTGCCATATCTTATCCCTTCGGGAGTCTCCCAATACAATTTTTTCTATATAAATTTTGGTATGACTAATTTTAGGTAGCCTTAGGAGAATAGTTTTTTACTTCATCTCTGTGAATCTTTCGTGTAGTTTCTTTAGTATGTTTGGTAGTGTCGTGTACTCCATCTCCTCAAGAGGTAAGCGGTGTGGTTCAAAGGGACCATGCATTCTCATATAATCGGTAACCTCGAGTGCAATCTCCCTTGCTCTATCAAAGCCAGGGTCTGCAAACAAATCAACAGGACCAACTAGTTTGCCTTTGGCAAGTTGGAAACCTAGCGCTATGACTCTTGGAGGACCATCAAATCTGGTACACACTGCATTGTCTACACTAACAGGCATGAGAGGTCCATTATGAGAACCTCTCATCCACCCTGAAACAAGATGTGGAAATCCATAAGGATTAAGCACCTCACCAAGAGCTGGTAAACCAGACTGTGCCCTTACAATGGCTACAGGATCATCCTTTCCAACATATTTTCCTGCAATGTGGAAAAGTTTTTCTGTAGAAATAACGGCAGCAGGTTCATCCTCTGGTAGTTTTCCCTTCTTTGGATAGACTCTCTTTATCACAAACCTTGATTTTGCTCCAATAAGAGCAAGTATGTCATATAGCTCCTCAGGGCTATTCATCTTTATAGCCATATGTCTCTGTATGTCCCATATTTCAAATACAAATCCAGAGTGCATCGATGGATCAATAACCAGTCCAGCAGTATTGAAGGGATCTGCAAAGGTTCTGAATATTGGTAAATTGAATGCTCCTGGCTCTGTTTTATCCATCATAAAAGCTATAACCGGCTCACCCTCTCTTTCAGTAAATTCCATCTCTGCAACACCAGGTCCCATGCCTCTAACATTACCTGAAAAGGCATCTGCAAGTAAATCCTGACCTGCTCCATAGAGTTTTAATTCTTTTGCCTTTTCAGTAGCCCTTTTGAAGGTATCCCACGCAAGCTCATGTATCTTTTCATCATCCTCACCCTTTGTATGTGTCATTATAAGCTCAAGATCATCCCCACAATGGGTTACATGAAAATCTATTATTAGACCGCTCTTCTTGGCTCTTGAGAGATTCTGTTCCGCTATTTTAATCAGTTCTGGATGAACAGTGGCATGTCCAGGCCATCCACCAACATCTGCTTTGATTATACTAAATGTAACTTTCATATCTTAAACCCCCGTTTTTAGAAACCGTATATCAAAGTTGTTTATAAATAGTTTGGAAATTATTTCCAAAAGTACAAAGCAATTAGCTCAATATCTTCCTAACCAGGGGATCAAAGGTGAAATCCTTTATAATTGCCATGTTCCTCAGGCTGTAGGACTTAACCACTGGCTTATCTGTTATCCAGTTTTTTTCCCTTAACAATCTGAATATCCTTGTTCTATCTGTTGAGTACTCATCATAGTTTGCATAAAATGAGAGCATGACTGCTTCAAATTTTCTTGTTGCCATAAAGACTGTGTAATCATTCATTAACAATGCATTTTCATTCCTCTCCACATCCGGAGGATTCTTTGGATCAAAGGAGATGTGATAGAAAGCAAGAATCTCAAATCCAAGCTTCTTCACATTTGGTATGATAATCCTCTTTAGAAGGTTGCTCTCTCTAAATTTTCTCTTCATTTTTGATACGGTATGTCTTGATACACCAATCTTTGAGCCTATCCATGCATCTGATGAGTTGGGATGTTTTATGAGCATGGCATAAACCTTTTTCTCAGAGTCTGAAAGATTGAATAATTTGCTTCTTTCGAACTCTTCTTTTACACTCTTCCTCCCATTATTGATTCCAAAATACGCTCCAAGCAGCGATGAGAAATCAAAGAATCTGTATATCTTACTTATGTCAAAGGGAAACAGCACCATGTTTGGGTATTCATCTTCCAGAAGTTCCCTCT
>CAYUOG010000101.1:0-3399 GCA_964446335.1 uncultured Thermoplasmatales archaeon | reverse complement strand
ATTTGAAAATAGAAGTCACTATCACCAAACTAAGTTGACAAGATTTATTTCCAACGAAGCGTAGATGCAAACCCAATGGTTTTTTATTTTTTCGTCTCACCAACAACAGGATCCATTCTAGAAAGCTTTAAATACCATAGTTTGTATTACATGTCAATTTGTAATAATTTCAAATTAAAAATCATTTCAAATTAAGGATGAGATACATGTTTGAAAAATACGTGAAGATACTGAAAGAACATTCAATGAAGGTAACTCCACAGAGATTGGAGGTACTTAGGTATCTTGACGAGCACAGAACTCATCCAACTGTGGAGATAATTTATATGGCGTTAAAAAAGAAAAATCCATCTCTATCTAAAACAACAGTTTATAATGCTTTGGAAGCACTTGAGAAACATGGCATTATTCAATCTATAACCATTTCAGGTAATGAACACAGATATGACTTCAGAAATGATATTCACCATCATTTTCTTTGCAAGAAATGCGGCAGGATATTTGATATAGATCTTGATTGTCCATATATTGAAAAAGTTTCGAATAGTGGCTTTAAGGTAGAGGAAGTGCATGGCTATTTTAAAGGAATTTGTAAAGATTGTTTAGAGAGGGAAATAAATGAATCCTAAAGCACTTTATAGTCTATCATATGGGATGTACATAGTTTGTTCAATATCTGGAGAAAAGAAAAATGGTCAAATTGCCAATACTCTCTTTCAAGTTACAGCAGAACCTCCACAAATAGCAGTTAGTATAAACAAAGAAAACCTAACCCATGAATATATAGAGAAAAGTGGTTGTTTTTCAGTATCTGTACTTTCACAGGATACTCCCATGAAATTCATAGGTAACTTTGGTTTCAAATCAGGTAGAGATTTTGATAAATTTGAGAGCATTAACTATAAGATTGGAAAGCTTGGAACTCCGATAGTAACGGATAATTCTGTAGCATATATAGAGGCAGAGGTTGTAGACAAGATAGATGCTGGCACTCATACCATATTTATTGGAAAAGTGGTAGATGCAGAGGTTTTAAATGATGATAAGCCCATGACTTACGAGTACTACCATAAGATTAAGGGAGGTTTTTCTCCAAAAGCAGCACCAACCTACAGTGGCAAAATCAGTAATAAGGAAAAAAATGAGGTGGGGAAGATGGAAAAGTATGTTTGTAAGGTATGCGGGTATGTTTATGATCCGGAGAAAGGAGATCCAGATAATGGAATAGAGCCAGGTACAAGTTTTGAGAAATTGCCAGACAATTGGGTTTGTCCTGTTTGTGGAGCAGGTAAAGAAGAATTTGAGGAGATGGAGTGAGTAGAATGAAAGCAGTGGAGATTAAACCAAACGTATTCTGGGTTGGATCGATAGATTGGGATAGAAGACTGTTTGATGAGCTTATTCCTTTACCTGATGGAACGAGTTACAATGCCTATCTTATAGAAGGCAGTAAGAAAAATGCTCTCATCGATACCGTTGATCCAAGCAAAACCGCTGAGCTGATTGCACGATTAAGAGATATTAAAGCAGATGTTGATTACATAATAGCACATCATGCTGAGCAGGATCACTCTGGTTCAATACCTGACATACTAAAACTCTATCCAAAGGCGAAGATTGTTTGCACACCCAAATGTAAAACAATGCTTATTGACCTGTTTCATATATCTGAAGATGCATTTATAGAGGTAGAGGACGGCAAGACACTTTCCTTGGGTGATAAAACCCTTGAATTTATCCATGCTCCATGGGTTCACTGGCCAGAAACTATGCTGACCTATCTTAGGGAAGATAAGATTCTTTTTACTTGCGATTTTCTTGGTTCTCATCTTGCCACAAGTGATCTTTTTGCTAAGAATGAAAATAGAGTGTATGAAGCTGCTAAGAGGTATTATGCCGAGATCATGATGCCCTTCCGCATACCTATAAGGAAAAATCTTGAGAAGATTAAGGATTTGGATATCTCTGTTATTGCACCAAGTCACGGTCCATTGTATGATAATCCTGAGTTTATAATAAATGCCTACAGGGAATGGATTTCTGATGATGTTAAAGATGAGGTTGTTTTAGCTTATGTTTCGATGCACGGCAGCACAAAAGCAATGGTAGATTATCTAATAGATGCGTTGATGCAGAGGGGTGTAGCAGTTAAACCCTTTAATCTATCAGTTTCTGATGTTGGCGAACTTGCTATGGCTCTTGTTGATGCTGCAACTGTAGTTATCGCAACTCCTGCTGTTTTGGGTGGTGCACATCCTCTAGCTATGTATGCGACCTATCTTGTTAATGCTCTTAGACCCAAAACCAGGTTTGTTTCAGTTATAGGTTCCTATGGTTGGGGAGGTAGGATGGTGGAACAGCTTAGGGATACATTGAAGAACCTAAAGGTTGAGTTGCTTGAGCCTGTGCTGGCTAAGGGTTACCCTGCCAAAGAGGATTTTAAACTGCTTGACAAACTTGCTGATGACATTAGGAGTAAGCATGATGAATTAAAAGACAAAGGAGGTGAAAATAATGGATGAAGAAAATAGAGGAATGCCCCTATTGGGAGAAAAGTTTCCAAAGCTGGAGGTACAGACAACCCATGGTAAGATGAAGCTACCAGATGATTTTAAAGGCAAGTGGTTTGTGTTATTCAGTCACCCAGCGGATTTCACACCTGTTTGCACAACAGAGTTTGTGGCATTTCAGAAGAGATACGAAGAGTTTAAGAAACTGAATACAGAACTTGTTGGGTTAAGTATCGATCAGGTATTTAGCCACATAAAATGGGTGGAGTGGATAAAGGATAAATTGAACATAGAGATAAAATTTCCAGTGATAGCAGACGATACAGGCAGGGTTGCAAATACTCTTGGTATTATCCATCCTGGGAAAGGTACGAATACTGTTAGGGCTGTTTTCATTGTTGATCCAAAAGGTGTGATGAGAGCGATGCTTTATTACCCACAGGAACTTGGCAGAAACATGGATGAGATATTGCGGATGATAAAAGGTCTTCAAACAAGCGATAAGCATGGTGTAGCCATACCAGCAAACTGGCCCAATAACGAAATCGTTGGAGATCACGTTATAATTCCACCAGCTTCATCTGAGAAAGAAGCAGAGGAAAGACTAAAGGCTGCAAAAAGCGGAGAAATAGAGTGCTTTGATTGGTGGCTCTGTCATAAAAAGATATGAGGTGAAAAAATGGATGCAGAAAATGTTTTGGAAGCTATGAAAGAAGCTGGTAAACCTGTTAGACCAGGCGATATTGCAAAAATGCTTGGCGTTGATAGTAAAGAGGTTTCGAAGGCTATAAAGGAATTAAAGGAGAAAGGAGAAATTATATCTCCTAAGAGATGTTTCTACGAGCCAGCTACTAAATAATCCCCTTTTTCCATTTCTACATGGAGATAA
>CAYUOG010000100.1:0-3464 GCA_964446335.1 uncultured Thermoplasmatales archaeon | reverse complement strand
ATTATTCAACTCATCTAAGAACAGCATACCTGATTCCTTCTTTTCTCCTTATAGAAGCCAGGTTGAGGAGATTCTCTCGAAGGCAGAAAAGAGGTTGAATGATTCCAAAGATGCCTATGAGGAAAATCTCTACTATTCAAGCACAAGTAAGGCCTTTCAATCACTAATCTACTCCAGGTTTGTAAAATATGCCTCTGAATACTATACATCTGATGATGAAGCATCCTATCTCAATAATCTATTTAGATCCTTACAATCGATGGTAACAAATAAGAGTGGAGAGGCAAAGAATGCGAGTATAAGTGGTATGATATCCCTACAAGGAGTTGGTGCTGCTCAGAAGAGAGCATTTGAAGCAGAGAATAGTCTTGATGAGGCGAACAGCTACAGAAGAAGAGGAGATTATTTGGATACTCTCTACGACCTTGCCTTTGCCTTTGAGAGAAGCAGAAGTGTAGAATGGTGGCTAAACATATCACTAGCATTTGAAGAGAGCGGTAAAGTAAACAGTTCCATGCTTAGGGATACTGCTGACAGATACCTGCGTCTCGCCATTCAGGCAAAAACGTATTCCCAGATAATATTAAACGAGATTGGTGAGAATCCTCAGCTACTATCCGATGCAGATTCGCTTATATCAAAGGCAGAGGATGAGATAGATGACTATCCTGCTGCAGCTCTCTTTCTTTCCCTGGAAGCTCTCTCCAAAGCCAATCTTGCATTGGAGCTTATTGATGGAGTAACCGAAGATAAGATAGAAAAGACGAAGGAAAAGGCAGCTGTTGCAATAGAGGAGAGCAGAAAACTGGGAATAGAACCTATGCTGGCTGTTAGTTACTTTGAATTTGCTGAGAGTTTGGAAGATGAATCGCCAACAGATGCAATAGTTCACTATAGGTATGCACAGATGATCGCTGGTGTATTCCAGTTCATGACCAACCAGTCAGCCGAGAAGGAATCAAGATTTGAGGGCGTACCTCCTCATTCATCGCCAACCAAATATGTTATTTTGGTTGACTTCCAGTTACTTGTAGTAGTTGCTGGAATTTCTGCTCTTTTATTTATTATTGGCATAGTATTGATTCTAAGAGATCGTAAATTCAAAAAAGATTTCCCCCCAGAAATATGGATTCCAAGAAGTATGCAAGAATACTACAGAAAACACTAAAGGCAGGTTTGTGATACATTGATAGATGCATGGGTTGCTAAGAGAGGATTACATATTAATCGAAAACAAAAGAGATGCAAGTAAGTTACTTAATAGAGGATTTGGTAAACCTCTGCGCAATGGGAGAGTTAAACTGGATTTGGTTGAAGGGGCTTTTCTTTTAGAGAGGAGTAAGCTGGCTATATCAGACAGAGATGGTGAACTTGACTTTCAAAGATTATTTGATGTTTCTGTCGACATAAATCCAAGGTTTGGACATAGGTACATGGTCTATAGAGATTTAAGAAAGAGAGGATTTAAATTGGAATGCCTCTCAGATGGATTTGATTTTACAGTTTCTCCAAGGAATGGATCGAGAGAGGGATTTGTATATGTCAGAGGAGAAAGAGAAGAGTTTTCTATAGAATCAATTAGAAGGCTTTTGAGAGAACTTAAAGAGGATCATGAATTCTGGATAGGCATAGTTGATGAGGAGGCAGATATAACATACTATACAGTATCCTATGTGCATCCAGAGGGCAACATAAGAAGCTCTGAACCGGTTAAGGGAAGAGGGTTTCTCATAAGAAACCATGTTTTTGTTTTTGATAAGGAAATTGCTCTTAAGCTTTTGAGAGAGGAATTCTTTGGAAAACCTTTTGGTAAAGGTCTTCAGCTTTCTCTTATTGAGGCCCTGTATCTAAAGGAAAAAAACATACTTGACATATATTATAATTCTAGATCCATCGATTTCAAGGAGCTTGTCACAATAGCATTGAATTATCAGTCAGATATTGAGAGGAGATATGTCGTATACAAGGAATTAAAGGAGAGGGGTTTAAGTGTAAAAACAGGTTTTAAGTTTGGTACCCATTTTAGAGCCTATGAAAAGGATCCGCATCATCATCACGCAGAGTATCTTATAGATGTCATAGATAGAAATTACATAAGCACATGGTCTCTGGTAAGTAGGGGTATAAGGCTCGCACATTCTGTAAAAAAGCTATATACCTTTGCAGTCATTGATAAAGATATAGAGTACATCTCCTTCAAGCGCCTTAGACCATAATTCAAAATTTTCGCAATGTATTTAAGTCTACAACAATTTAGTTTGTGTGGAGGGAGGTTATTTGTTACAGATCAGATGGCATGGTCATGCATGCTTTGAGGTAACCAACGATCTAACCGTGGTTACAGATCCACATGATGGTAGATCAATAGGTATACCTACACCTTCCGTGAAGGGAGATATCATCCTAGTTTCTCATGACCATTATGATCACAACAGCACAAAGACCGTTGAGAAAGAGGGCTCAACTATAGTACGTGGTCTTGGGAAAAGGAAGATAAAAAACGTTGAGATTGAGGGCATACCTTCTTATCATGATGAGGTAAAGGGTAAAAAACGTGGAGAAAACACAATTTTTAAGTTTACAGTAGATGGGATAAAGTTCTGTCATCTTGGCGATCTTGGGCATGTGCCTGATGATGAGCTTGTCAATAAAATTGGGGATGTGGACGTTCTTTTTATACCCGTTGGTGGAACATTTACCCTTGATGCCAATGGCGCATGGATTACGGCGAACAAGATAAATCCAAGAATAGTGATACCCATGCACTACAAAATACAGGGACTCTCCCTCCCTATTTCTGATGTAAATCCTTTTCTGGCAAAGAACAAATTCAGAGTGGTGCACGTTGGCAATGAGATTGATATAGAAAAGGATGAATTACCGAAGGAAGGAGAAATCTGGGTATTTACCCTATGATCTGTCAAAGACTTCTGGATTTACACAATACTTCGGCCTCTTTCCCTTTAGACTAAGAACAAGATTTTCTGCTGCCAGAATTGCCATTTTGGTTCTTGACTCGAGCGTAGCAGAACCTATATGTGGAAGTAAAACCACATTGTCTAGTTTTTTCAACTCCTCTCTTATCTCAGGTTCATTTTCATAAACGTCCAAACCAGCACCAAATATTGCCCTTTCTTTTAGTACTCTAATAAGTGCATCTTCATCTACTATTGCTCCCCTTGCAGTGTTAATTAAGATAGCATCTCTTTTCATGAGTTTCAATTCTTTATAGCCCAATAGATGGTAGGTATCTGAAGTAAGTGGTAGGTGGATGGACACAAAATCTGATATTTTGAGGAGCTTTTCTAAGCTAACTTTTTTCGCATTTAATTTTTCCTCTAAAACCTTATTTTCACTCCTATTGTAATAGAGAATATCCATATTAAAACCCCTGCTTTTTAATGCGAAGGCTGTTCCAATTCTGCCAGCACCTATGATGCCCAAAGTCTTGTTTGAAATACGCT
>CAYUOG010000099.1:0-3468 GCA_964446335.1 uncultured Thermoplasmatales archaeon | reverse complement strand
GCTGCATTTAACATTTTTAATACATTTTCCCTCGCTATTTTTAGCTCCTGAGTTTTGCCATTTTCTATGATTTTCCAAGCATTTTTGAACATCATACTGACTTTGAATTGACTCGATTCATAATATTGTTTCGTTTGATACGATGGTATCAAACATCAGAAAAGTATAAGTTATAAAAGCGCATTCTTTGAATTATGTCGATAGGATTTGCATTAATCTCGGTAAGCCCAATGAAGGAAAAACAGGTTTTTGACCAAGTTTCCAAAATACCAGAAATCAAGGAGCTCTATCCACTGTTTGGAGAATATGATATTATTGCAAAGATAGAAACAAGAGATTTTGATGGCATAGGTTCAATAGTTATAAAGAAGATTAGAGCCATAGCTGGAGTTCTTGATACAAAGACACTCATAAGTACAGAGAGCTTAAAGGGAAAATAAGTATAAAGGCTGATAGTTGTCCAGTGCCCTTAATAGGGAATAAAATAACAGTTATTAACCTTTTCTAAATTTTTCAAATTCAACTAATTAAATGTGCTATATTTTTAAGAATGGTTATTTTCTTATCCTTCTTATCTACCAGTATCCTCCCCTTAATCTCCCAATGTTTTGATGGATATCTTGCATCTTTCTCCAAGATTGGATTCAATTTCAGTGCCTTTGCAGCTTTAGCTATCCTATCAATGGATGGATTTTCCACAGCAAGTTTTAGGGGAACCTTTCTCCCATCATCTCTTGATAAATCTCTATCAAAATATGCAGGCCATATTACATACTTTCCATCTTTTTTTCCAACCATAGTCAATCAATTATTCTATTAAAACTGCATTTATCTGTCCATGTTGACCCGGACGAGATGTAACTCTTGCCTTACCTAGCTTGGTCTCTATGATAGCACCCTTTGTAATGATGTTTCTTCTAACATAGTGTGGATTCGCAGGATTTTCAACTACACCAAGTATTTCCGTCTTTGAGGTTTTTCCGTTTTTATCAGTAACATAAGCAACATTTATAGAAAGCAATCTCACTTTTTCGTTTTTACCAGTTGTTCTAATTTTCTTTGTTCTTCTTTCTCCCAGAGTTGTGATTAGCTGTTCTCTTCCTATCTCATATTTCTTTTTTCCTCTATGTGCTCTTATGATTCTTCCAGTAATACTTCTCCTTGATCTTCCCTGCCAGATTGCCATGATGGAGAGGAAATATGGAAGAGATATTTAATGTTATGCCTCTTTATAACTGTCCAATTGACAATCCCCAACTATCGAAATAGCATGCCTGTTAGAAAATTACTTTTAGAAGAGTTGTATTATTGAGAAAAGTTGATATGATAGAAATCTCTATTATATACAAGCAGGTAATAGTATGAAAAAAGATGAAAGCAAGGATTTACCTTCGATAGATGAATGGATCAAAAAACAGAAGTTCAAAACAACAAAGGAAATAGAGGTACCCAAGAGATTGCTAGATCAAGTTATAGGACAAGAAAAAGCAGTAGATGTTGTACGAAAGGCTGCTGAACAGAAGAGACACGTTATGCTTATTGGCGATCCTGGAACTGGAAAATCTATGATTGCCAGGGCTATGACAGAATTTTTACCAAAAGAGGAGCTTGAAGACATACTTGTGTATCCAAATCCTGAAGATCCTAATACTCCATTAATACGTGTTGTACCAGGTGGTAAGGCAAAGGAAATAGTAAAGGCTAAGAGAGCAGAGGCTAAAAAAAAGGTGGAACAGCAGAGTAGCTTTGTGCTTTCATTGGTTGTATTAATTATCTTTGCATCCATATTCTTCGCTTTTACTTCCAACCATCCAGAGTATGCACTGTTTGGTATACTTGGAGGGCTGATGATTTACATATTTGTGGCTAGAGGGATGGTGCCACAGCGTACAGAATTGCAGAACACTCCAAAGATGCTGGTTGCTCATAACAAGGGCGATCTTCCACCCTTTGTGGATGCAACCGCAGCTCATTCTGGAGCATTACTTGGTGATGTTAGGCATGACCCTTTTCAATCTGCGGGTCTAGAAACACCTCCCCATCAGCTTGTTGAGGCAGGGGCAATTCACAGAGCACATAAGGGAGTGCTTTACATTGATGAGATAAATACTCTGAGTTTACCCTCTCAGCAGCATCTACTCACAGCAATTCAGGAGAAGAAATTTCAGATTACAGGACAATCTGAAAGAAGCTTTGGTGCCATGGTTAAGACAGAACCTGTACCCTGTGATTTTATCCTTGTTTCTGCTGGAAATTTAGATGCCTTACAGGGAATGCATCCAGCGCTCAGATCAAGAATAAGAGGTTACGGATATGAGATCTATCTTAACAGTGTCATGGATGATAATGAAGAGAATAGAAAAAAGTTGATACGTTTTGTTGCACAGGAAGTTGTAAAGGATGGTAAAATACCTCATTTTAATAAAGAAGCAGTTGCAGAGATCATAAGAGAAGCACAGAGAAGGGCTGGAAGAAAAGGTAAACTCTCACTCAGACTTAGAGAGCTTGGCGGTCTTGTTAGAGTGGCTGGAGATATAGCGTATGAAGAAAAAGCGAAGGTGGTTACTGCAGAACATGTGTTGAGAGCAAAGAAGATTGCAAGGTCACTAGAGCAACAAGTTGTTGATAGAGCAATAGAAATTAGAAAAGAATATAGATCTTTCAAAATAAGTGGTGGAGAAATAGGGGTGGTTAATGGATTAGCTGTACACTCTGCTGATCCTTCTCTAAGCGAATACGCTGGTCTTGTACTTCCAATAGTTGCTGAGGTTACACCTGCTGGTTCGAGATCAGAGGGGAGAATAATAGCAACTGGAAAGCTGGGAGAGATAGCGAAAGAATCTGTACAGAATATTTCTGCTATAATCAAAAAATATATGGGACATGATATCTCAAACCATGATATTCACATCCAATTCATAGGAACTTATGAAGGTGTTGAAGGAGATTCTGCCAGCTTGTCCGTAATAACCGCAGTCATATCTGCATTGGAAAAGGTGGAAGTAAGACAAGATACTGCAATGACTGGTTCTCTCAGCATCAGAGGAACTGTATTACCTGTTGGTGGTGTAACGGCAAAGGTTGAAGCTGCTGCTGAGGCTGGAATAAAAAGAGTAATAATACCAAAAGCCAACTTAAGGGATGTACTAATTGATGAGAGATACAAAGATAAGATCGAAATAATACCTGTAGAAACTCTTAAGGATGTTTTAGAAAACGCTCTTATAGGTAAAGGAAAGAAAGAGTTGCTCAAAAAACTTTCAGAGATGAGACCGCCAAAAGTAGCTGCAAAGGTGGAGCTGGAATCTGAACAGAAAGGCGGAGCATACAAAAGAAAAATTGGACAGCAGAAAGAGGTAAAATGAAACCCCTTTTCATAGGTAGATTTCAACCGTTTCATGATGCTCATCTTGAAATTGTCAGGCGTTTTGCACCGATTTCAGAACGGTTTATTATTGGTATAGGCTC
>CAYUOG010000098.1:0-3595 GCA_964446335.1 uncultured Thermoplasmatales archaeon | reverse complement strand
TCATCTCAGGCAGAAAATGATCAGCATTTATATGTAGTTTTTTTTCTTTACATTTTGATACCACTCCAGGTCCTATAATTTCGGTTAGACCATAATGCTCATGAGCAGTTATGCCCCATGTTTTTTCAATATTTCTACGCATCTCTTCACTCCATGCTTCTGCACCAAAACAACCTATTTTGAGTTTGAAATCATTTTTTGGATCAAAACCCATCTCCTCTGCAACTTCAGCCATATAGAGAGAATAAGATGGTGTACATGCTAGAGCAGTTGAACCAAAATCTCTCATCACGGTTATCTGTCTCTTTGTATTTCCAGAGCTTATCGGTATAACAGTTGCTCCTATCCTCTGTGCTCCTTTCTCAAACCCATGAGCTCCTGTGAAGAGACCATACCCATAAGCATTCTGGAGAATATCATTCTTTCTCAGGCCATTTGCCCATAATGAACGAGCCATCACCTCTGCCCATACCTCAAGGTCATTCTTTGTATATGGTCCAACTACTGGTTTACCGGTGGTACCAGAAGAGGCATGTATCTCGACTACATCATCTATTTCTACGCACACTAAACCAAAAGGATAATAATCCCTAAGGTCCTGTTTTGTTAGAAAAGGAAGTTTTTTGATGTCATCTAGAGTTTTTATATCGTCTGGCTTTACATTACTTTCTTTAAACCTATCATGGTAAAATCTGTTATTCTCATATACATATCTAACAAGCTTTTTTAATCTGGTAAGCTGGAGTTTCTTCAATTCATTTAGTGGCATTGTCTCTATTTTACTGTTCCAGAACTCTTCAACCATAAACTAAACCTCCAAGCAGGGAAATAGAATTGCTTTTTATAACTATTTTGAAAAATTTGGTGAATTAAGTAGCAAACCATATAAAGCATGCCAACCATAGTAGTACCAGCAAAGGTAAAAGAAATCTTGATTTTTTGATTCAATGAATTCTTTAACTCCTTCTGCAACAACTCAGATAACTGAGGAGGTGAACAACATGAAAGGAATCGTAAAATGGTACGATGCAAAGAAATGCTACGGATTCATAGAGAGCGAGGATGGCAAAGATGTTTTTATTCATAAAAGTGCTATTCCGTTCTGGACAATTATCCTAAAGAAGGGCGATAAGATAGAATTCGAGATAGAATCTTCAAATCGCGGATTAAGAGCAATAAATGTAAAAAGTCTATAGAGCCGCTGGCGGGAATCGAACCCGCGACCTACACCTTACCAAGGTGTCGCTCTACCGGCTGAGCCACAGCGGCGTTGCTCAGAGAAAAGAGTAATTCATTTTTATTTCTATCGGATTTCTGTTAAGTAGAGAATAAACACATTTGAAGGAAGTTTAATTAAGGTAGTTTTCATTTAAAGCATTAGATGGAAAAAGATGAGCTTCCTGATGTTCAGTCTGCCTTATCTCCCGCACATTTTAAGATCACAAGAGTTGGGGTTAGAGGAGTAAAGAAGCTCATACATGTCAAACGTCCAGGGATGGAATCAGTCATTACCCTCCCCACCACTCTTGACCTTTTTGTGGATCTTCCTGCAACTCAAAAAGGTAGTCATATGTCTAGGAATATTGAACTTGCCAACGAAATTGTTGAAACAAGCAAAAAGAATCCAGTAACTGACCTCGAAACATTCTGTGCGGAGGTGGCAAAATCATTATTGAAAAAACACAGTTACGCAACTTTTGCAGAAGTAAAAGCAGTTGCAGATTATTTTCTGGAGAGAGTTGGACCAGCAGGTAGAAGAGACACAGAACCATACAAACTTATCGCAGAGGTGCATGCGGAAAGAGATGGAAGGGTCAGAAAGCTTATTGGAGTTGAAGTAATCGGTATGACTGCCTGTCCCTGTGCTATGGAGGTTGTCCGCACTCTTATAAAAGATAGCAGAAACGCCCTCGTACCTACACACAATCAGAGGAATATTAGCACCTTAATGGTAGAGGTTCCTGACGATTCTTATTTTGTAGAGGCAAACGATCTCATTGAAATTGTAGAAAAATCTTTCAGCAGTCCTACGTATGGAATCTTGAAAAGAAAAGAAGAGGGCAAACTTGTTATAGAAGCACACAAAAATCCAAAGTTTGTTGAGGATGTAGTCAGAGACATGCTTACTAAAGTTCTTGAGAAGTATGGAAATTTGCCAGATGATACTCTGGTTATAGCGAGAAGTGAAAGCGAAGAGTCTATACACAAACACAATGCCTTTGCTGAAAGAGTTACAACCCTTGGAGAGCTCAAAAAATAATTTTTGTGAATATCTTTATGAATGAGAAGATTATACCATCCAATCATGGCAAGATATCATATAGCAGTTTTACCGGGAGATGGAGTAGGCAAGGATGTGATGGATGCAGCGATGATTGTACTGAATAATATGGACGTTGATGCAGAGTATATCTATGGTGATGTTGGATGGGAATTCTGGAAAAAAGAAGGCAATCCCTTGCCTGATAGAACAATAGAACTTCTACGTGAGACAGATTGTTGTCTTTTTGGTGCAATAACATCCAAGCCGAATGAAGATGCACAAAAGGAGCTGGCACCACATCTGCAGGGAAAAGGTCTGCAATATTCTAGTCCAATAGTCAGAATAAGGCAAGAGTTTAACCTACATACAAACATAAGACCTTGCAAAGCATTCAAGGGAAATCCTCTGAATTACAGAGATGATATTGATCTTGTAGTATTTAGAGAGAATACTGAGGGACTTTATGCAGGTGTAGAATTTCATCCGGTACCCGATGAAATAAGGAAAGCTCTGCTTATACACAGGAAAATGGAGAGATTCAAAGATGTACCTGCTGAGGATTTAGCAATCTCTTGCAGAATTTTTACGAGAAAGGCATGCCATTCTATAGTGAAAAATGCATTTGAATATGCAAAGGAGCACGGTAGAAAAAGTGTTACTCTGGTCGAGAAACCAAACGTTATTAGAGAAACCAGCGGTTTGATGGTAAGAGAAGCAAGAGAAATCGCCAAGGAGTATCCTGATATAGAATACAGAGAAACAAACGTAGATGCAATGTGCATGTGGCTTGTTAAGAATCCACAGGATTATGACGTGCTCGTTTCTTCAAACATGTTTGGAGACATAATATCTGATCTTTCTGCACAGCTTGTTGGAGGCCTTGGTTTTGCATCCAGTGGTAACATAGGTAATAACTATGCTCTCTTTGAACCAACCCATGGCTCTGCCCCAAAATATGCTGGACAATATAAGGTCAATCCAACTGCTATGCTCTTATCTGTCAGATTGATGCTCGACTGGCTTGGAGAGAAGAAGTGGTCGGAAAAGCTAGAGAGAGCCATTGCCAAAGTCATTGAAGAGGGAAGAGTAAAGACCTATGATATGGGTGGAAGCAGCTCTACCTTGGATGTTGCAAAAGAGGTTGCAAAAAAACTGGAAGAGTAAGAGATGTGCAGGAAATCTCTTGGAAAATACAAACTATGTCAGTTTTGCATAGATAGACTATCTATCAACTCTGAGAAAGGAGTAGATGAAGTATCTGAAAATATTTGCTGGCTCTGTGAAGGATTATCTCAAGAAGTATGACATTCAAGAAAATCCGCTTTATCGAGT
>CAYUOG010000097.1:0-3649 GCA_964446335.1 uncultured Thermoplasmatales archaeon | reverse complement strand
AAGAGTGCAATCACACTGAGAATAGGACCGATTATTACTAATCCAAAAGTAAATATGCCACATACCGCTCCAACAAGAGATAGGATCATAGGTTTCTTTCTGTAGCAGGAATAACTTCCAGCCATTGCAAATCCCGAGAATATTAGGAGTAGAATAAACCACACAATAGCATAGGAATACAGAATATCCATAACATATGAACCAAATGGAGTAAACAATCTGCCAAGCGATAATGGATTTGAAACAAGCACTATGGCTGTTATCACACCAAAAATGCTTACTATAAAGAGTAAAAGAGATGCCATCATTGGTCTTTTGGTAACGTTCGCAAGTGATGGTAGAATAGTTTTCCTTGGACCTCCATGATGCTCCCATCGCCACTCTTCAGGTTTCTTGCTCCCTTCTGTTACTATTGTAAAGCTATAACCACAGTTGGTGCACACAACGTTGTACTTTTCCACTCCTGCTGGAACATCGACGATAAACTCATGTTTACATTTTGGACATCGGGTTTTACCCTTCATGATGTAGGCACCTTGGGTATAATATTTGTACATCATTAAGTACGTTTCTATAATTTCCACGATTTAGCAAAAATCGATACAGATTAATACATTCACAACAATGTAAAAGCATGAAGAGAATAGCGGTTCTAACCAGAGATTGTGCAGGAGTAAACGCTGCTATTCGTGCTATTGTAAGAACTGCCGATAGGGAGAATATTGAAGTTCTGGGTATTTTAAAAGGATACGATGGGCTAATAGATAACAAGACAATTCCTCTGGATAGAAGGTCAGTGTCTGGAATAATAAACAGAGGCGGTACAATACTGAAAACCTCGCGTTCAAAACGTTTCTTTACGGAAGATGGACAGAGCAAAGCATTGCAAACCTTGGAGGAAAATGAGATAGATGGTCTTATAGTAGTTGGAGGCAATGGTTCTCTAACAGCAGCTCATTTACTTGCCAGCAAATATGGTATTCAGGTGATCGGAGTGCCTGCAACCATTGATAATGATATAACTGGAATAGATCCAAGTATAGGGTTTGATACGGCTGTAAATGTGGCTATTGATGCCCTTGACAAGATAAGAGATACAGCAACCAGTTTGGAGAGAATATTTGTCGTTGAGGTGATGGGTAGGGATTGCGGACACATAGCATTGAAGGTGGCTTTATCTGGAGGATGTGAAGAAGTTATAATTCCAGAGAGAGACTACTCAATAGAGAGGATGTGCGAGGAGATAAGTGAGGGTAATAAACTCGGGAAGGCAAGCTGGATAATTGTCGTGGCTGAGGGGAAAGCAAAGGCAAGAGACGTTGCAGATGCAATAACCAGAATAACGGGTCTTGAAACAAGGGTTGCTGTTCTTGGGCATATTCAGAGGGGAGGAAGACCTACAGTAACAGATAGAATCTTGGCTGCACGCCTTGGAAATTATGCAGTTAAAGTTCTAAAGGATGGATTAACAGACCATTGTGTAGGCTTAAAAGATGAAGAATTGTTTACTCTACCTTTAGAAATAGCAATTCAGCCAAAGAAGATTGATGTGGAAAAATATTATGCTCTGATAAAGGAACTGGCATAGTATGCGCTACCTTTAAATATGGTTTAGGATATGCTCAACTCCCATAAAATTGAGGTGCTGGCTAATGGCAAGATTTCCAGAAGCAGAGGCAAGGTTGCTTGAAAAGAAGATATGTATGAAATGCGGTGCAATTAATTCCATAAGGGCAACCAGATGCAGAAGGTGTAGATCTAAGGATTTAAGGGTAAAGGCGAAGGAAAGCAGAGGAACATAAAACCGTCAGATTTAATAGTAAACTCTCTTTTTCCCTTGGTGTAATGCCAGAAACAAAAGTTAAGAAAGAAGAAGATTTCAACGAGTGGTACAACGAGATTGTAGAACTTGCAGAGCTATGTGATAAGAGATATCCAATCAAAGGAATGAATATCTGGAGACCTCACGGCTGGAAGATTATGCAAAACATAGATTCACTTATACGAGAAGAGATGAACCGCACCAATCACCAGGAGGTTTGTTTTCCCTTACTGATACCAGAATCACTTTTTCAAAAAGAAGCAGAGCACATAAAGGGATTTGGTGGTGAGGTATACTGGGTTACTCATGCAGGTGAAAACAAGCTTGAAGAAAGATGGCTTTTGAGACCCACATCAGAAACTGCCATGTATTCAATATTCTCCCTATGGATTCGTTCTCATTCGGATCTTCCTCTCAAAACCTTTCAGATAGTAAATACATTCAGATACGAAACAAAGCAAACTAGAGCATTCATAAGAGTAAGAGAGATACATTTCTTTGAAGCCCACACTTGCCATAGAGATTTTGAGGATGCAGAGAGACAGATAGAGGAAGACAAGAAAATAGCGACTCGTTTCTTCAAAAAGCTATGCTTGCCTTTCATATTCAACAAACGTCCTGATTGGGATAAGTTTGCTGGGGCATACTATACAATAAGTATGGATGTTCTCATGCCATCAGGAAGAACTCTACAGTTGGGCTCTATACATCAGTACAGAGATAACTTTGCAAGACCCTATGAAATAACGTATGAGGATGAAAATGGAGAACACAAGTATTGTCATCAGACTACTTATGGTATGAGTGAGCGTGTACTTGGAGCAATAGTGGGAATACATGGCGATAACCGTGGAATTGTACTTCCTCCAGTTATAGCACCGATCCAGGTTGTAATTATTCCAATAATATTCAAAGGAAAGGAAAGGGAAATCTTAGAAATGTGCAATCGCATATATAATCTTCTCCACGATTCAGATATATTGGTACATATTGATGATAGAGAAGATACTCCTGGTAGAAAATATTATGAGTGGGAGCTAAAAGGTGTTCCAGTGAGGATAGAAGTTGGTCCCAAGGAGATTGAAGAAAAAACTGCTGTTCTAGCAAGGAGAGATACCGGAGAAAGGAAGAAGGTTAATCAGGAGAATATCGTGGAGGAAGTAAGAAAACTCTTTGAGGAAATCAGCGACAATTTAACCAAAATGGCAGAGAACCTACTTAAGAGAGGTACGGTAAGGGTTAACAATCTTGATGAAGCGAAGAATAAAAAAGGCATTATAGAGATACCATGGTGCAGAAAAGAAGATTGTGCTATGGAGATGGAAACCATACTTGATATGAAAACACTGGGTGAACCAATAGATGAAGAGCCATGTGAAGGGGTTTGCCCTGTATGCGGAGAGAAGGCCAAAACTTGGGTTAGATTGGCTAAAACATATTGAATGGTGTTGATATGGGAAGAAACATATTGAGAGAAATTATCGCTCCTCTTAGCGTAGTGCTTATTGTACTTGGAGCACTTTCATTTTTGATGGGAGCGATCTGGATATGGTTTTCTAACGTTGAAATTTGGGTGCTAAGCAGCATAGTCGAGAGTCTAAACAACTGGAATTATTATCTGTTTGTGATAGGTATTGTACTGCTCATTACTGGAGCATGGTATCTATACGATTTCTTTAGAAAAAGAAAATTCTTGCTTGATGAAATTAAAACAGACAAACGTTCAGATCTTGTAAAAAGAAAAGCCGAGCTTGAGTATATAGTAAAAAGATTGCCAAAAAAATATGAAAGGATGCTCGAGGATAAGAAAAGAGAGCTGAAAATAAA
>CAYUOG010000096.1:0-3665 GCA_964446335.1 uncultured Thermoplasmatales archaeon | reverse complement strand
ATGTGGAACATGATGTATGAGCTTAAAACCGTGAGAAGAGGAAGGATTAAAGAGTTCGCTGAGGAGTACAACCTTGACTATTACCCTGGTAAAAAGGTTTGGGAGATCGTTGATAAAGTGGATGTTGCCTATCCTTGTGCAACACAGAATGAGATAAATGGAGAGGATGCCAAGAGGATGGTAGACAATGGGTTGATTGCAGTAGTTGAGGGAGCAAACATGCCTTCAACCCTTGAAGCCATAGATGTTTTCATTAAAAACAACGTACTCTTTGGTCCAGCTAAGGCAGCGAACGCTGGAGGAGTTGCAGTAAGTGGTCTAGAGATGTCACAGAACAGCCTCAGGTTGCAGTGGACCTCCAAAGAGGTTGATGAGAGACTCAAAGGAATAATGCATCATATCCACGAATCCTGTGTAAAGTATGGTAAGGAAGGAAACACTGTAAACTATGTGAAGGGTGCAAACCTGGCAGGGTTTGTAAAGGTTGCAGATGCGATGCTTGACCAAGGCATATACTGATGATTATAGTAAAAAAATAAGTGGCTACTCATACTCCTCGCAATACAAAACTTCTTCATTATTATCTTTCTGTAGCGTACATGTATCTCTATGTTTGCAATTTACACACAAACCCTTATATTTTTCTTTTTTAATATATTCCTCTGCTACTAGAACCATGCTTTCAAAATTTCTTGTTCTTTTATTCATTTTCTATCCTCCTTTTTAACTCACCAAATTCATTTCTTTTTTCCATAGCTTTAAGAAGTCTTTGTTCAGCAATTTTTCTTGCAATAGCTCTTGGAGTGCAATCTATATCCAGATAGCCTCTTAGAACAAACTTTGTGTTTTTACTAATTTTAGACTCTATAAGTGAAAAAGCCTCTTCCTCACTCATTCCCTTGTATTCTGCATAGGAACCTATAACCCCGCCCGCATTTGCTAGGAAGTCAGGCAATATTATTGTCCCCTTATAGAAAAGCATGTTTTCAGCATCAAGAGTTGTTGCATTGTTCGCTCCTTCCACAACTAACTTGGCTTTTAAATATGGAGCAGTTTTGGTAGTAAGTATATCACCACAGGCACATGGTATAAAGACATCACAATCTACTTTAAGGATATCATCTCGCGGTATCACTCTACCATTTTTGTAATTCTTTATAGATTCCTCTTCGCATGTTGCATAAGAATATTTTTCTGCTTCTTTTATATCGATGCCGTCTTTGTTGTAGATACCTCCCCACATATCGCTGATAGCTACAATTTTTGCACCTTTATTAGCCAAATATTTCGCAATACCTATGCCAACGTTACCAAATCCTTGTATAGCTACTTCTATATCGGATATATCCTCAGGGATTCCTATTTTATCACCTATAATTTTTAGAGACGTTTCAAGGCAAACACCTACACCAAAGCCGGTAGTACCTAGTTCATGAGGGATCCCACCAAGTCTTTTCGGTTTACCTGTTGCTCCATTTAGATCACCTATTGCTGTCACAAAAGCCTCTATCTCTTTCTCTCCTACGTTCATATCAGGTGCGGCAATATACCTTTCTGGTACATATGGTGCTATAAGTTTTGCAAAAGCTTTGACCAGCTTTATTTTATCAGTTTTGAAAGGGTCAGCTATGATCCCAGACTTGGCACCTCCGAAAGGTATACCTGCAAGGGCGCATTTCCAAGTCATCGCTCTTGCCAGACGGAATACCTCCATAGGTGTTACAGTTGGAGAAATTCTTATCCCCCCCTTACCAGGTCCAAGAGCAGTATTATCTATAACCAGTATCCCCTTCATGTCAATCTCGGGATTGTAAACCTGTACTACTTGTTCAGGTCCCCAGCTATCAAGAAAAGATAGAATGGCAGGTGAATCTCCATTATCTGTCTTATAAATCTGCAAAAGTTTTTGACCATTATTTACATTTTTCTCCATTTTTTTATCACCTTAGTGCATAGAGAATTTGAATAGCCTTATAAACCATATGGATACAAAAAATAAAATTAATTATCAAATGTGATAATATGTAATAATAAAAATGTACAATATCTGCCAAGATAACGATTTTATATATCTAACTTGCTGTACAAATTTTATTTATTAAATGCAAAAAAAGATTAAAAAAAAGTAAAAAAGTATTAAAAATGACAATACATATTAGTTCTCATGACAGATTTGCTAGACGATGATTTAAACCTAAAATTACTAAAATTGATCGTATCAGGAGAGGGAGTAGAAATTAATATCAGTCAACTATCTAAAATATTAAACAAACACAGAAATACCATAAGAGAAAGAGTAAACAATCTTCTAGAATACAAAATAATAAATAAACCACAATACCCTTTTTCCTGGCTATTCAAAGAATTACCGTTAATGGTAATATCAAAAACAAATTTTATGCGAGATGAAAAAACCAAATATTTTATTGAATATGATGACCCCATATTCGCAGCTTTCTTCTTCAAAGAAGAAGAATATAATACTCTCATGATATCCTTCCACAAAGACATATGCTCCCATCAAAAGTGGAGAGAAAACGTCATAAATGAAGGATTATTGCCAAATAGAGAGGAAGGATACCCATCTCAAGTAATCTACCTAGGAACAGGATGCTTCCTAAAATATAACCCCTCAGCACCAGTTAAAATTGTAGAACAAAATATTAAAGACGGAAAACATCTTTCAATAAACAACTATGAGATGGATGATTTATCGTTAAAAATATTAAAAATGCTTTTACGAGGGGAAGGGATAAGAACGAATGAAAGCTTTATAGCCAAAAAATTAAAAGTTCATAGAAGAACAGTAGAAAGAAGAATTGAAAACCTCAGACGAGAAGGGATTGTAAGTAAACCCGTTTGTCGTTTTCCTCGTTTGATTGTGCCACCTGAGTACATACTAGTCCTATCTCTATTTCAAATTAAAAAACAACAAGACACAGTACTCAAAGCATTGAAAGAAGACCCGCACATATCCTGGATAATAAAAGCAGTTACAGGCATTGGAGGATACGACCTAGTAATATTCAGCACATTTTACAAAGTAGAAGATCATCTAGAATGGCAGGAGAAATTGGATCAACGTTTCCCATCCTGCATAGGAGCAATCAAGAACACATATCTATCACCAGCCATGACCTTCTCCATAGATCCTGAATATGTCTCTTTATGCATTATTAAAAATAGATTAAGCAGAATCTACGGTAAAAAACTATTAAAAACAATAGATATAGAATGTACCCGCTGATTTAGAGTTGATGAAATAAGTCTAGGGAAAAAATATCAAACCCTCAGTTGTATTCAAACTAAGGAATCACAATATATAAAAAACATCTCTTAAATCAATCTAAAACAACTTCTAAATAACCCTAAATCTAGACAAGGCGTTTACTTATCAAATATTCCAATCCAACATCTTTCTTTTCAAAACCTAGTTTTTTACTTAGCGATAAAGATCTTACATTGTCCTTTAAAACCTTACTATAAAGTTCAGATATACCCATATCTTTCGCTATCTCAATTATATGCCTAGTGAGTCTTAATCCCAAATGCTTTCCTTGCCAAGGATCACCGACAACAACAGCAAACTCTGCCCTGTTTTTCTTATCTTTGTCTCTTATCAGCCTTGCCACTCCTATCAAACGTTTTTTGTTGTCATTATCCTC